>JAAYZY010000646.1 GCA_012514615.1 Chloroflexota bacterium
CGGCATAGAACGGGGCTGTCTCAAGCGGGACCACGTACTTCGACTCCTTCTCCCACTCCGGGTCTTCGCCGTTGGCAGCCAGGCTGTTGTAGGTGTTCATGGTGCTTTCCAGCACCTCGGCGTTGACCCCAATGGCAGCCGCCAACTCCGCCACCGAGTTGGCCTGGATGGCGATGGTGCTCAGATAGCCCTTGATCGCCTCAGGGAGATCCGCCCAGACGCTGTCATCAGCGATGAGGTACGAGAGGGGGCTCTGGGTCTGCACGGCATAGCCCATGTAGTGGCCGTAGCTGTCTTCGGGGATGAAGCGACGCCCCTTGCTGTTCACCAACACCCCCTTCACCAGCGCCTCGCCAAACATGTACGCTGCAGTGTAGGCAAACATGCCGTTCATCATGCGCACGTCGCCGCCGGCTCCTTGGCCCATGCGGATGCCGCTTCCGTCATCGCCCGGCGTGCCGGTGATCCGTTCCCCGGCCAGCGCTGAGAACTCCGGACAGTGCTGCATCACCATATCCTTGTTGGCCGCAAACCCGCCGCTGGTCACGATCACTGCCTTGTTGGCCTTGATGAACTCGTCGTCGCCCTGAACCTTCGCCACAACGCCGACCACACGCCCATCGCTGTTCACCACCAACCGATCCGCCAGCGTCTCGTACATGATCTCTGCGCCGCTGGCCTCCACTGCTTTCTGGATGGGAGGCCAGAGAAGGTTGCCGGTCTCCCCAGGGCCTTGCACATGGTGGCCGCGGGGCACCGGCGGGGTGATGTTGCGATAGGGGGCCACCGTCTCGTTGCCAGTGTAGGCCAGGCCATCATCGGTGGGGACAGCGGCGTACTTGCCGTCGATGAAGGTGTCTTTGAACTGCACGCCCAGGCCCACGAGCCAATCGAACAGCTCCAGGCTGTGGCTGCACAGCAGCTTGACCATCTCCACATCTACGCCTGCGCCGGCCGCCGCGGTCAGGTACGCTTCCATGCCTTCAAGGGTGTCGTTGAAGCCAGCAGCTTTCTGCACCCGAGTGCCGCCGCCCATGTAGACGAGCCCGCCACACAGCACGGTGCTGCCACCGCCAGTCTTCATCCGCTCCAGGATCACTACCTTGGAACCAGCTTTGGTGGCTTCCAAAGCCGCCGCGGCGCCTGCACCGCCAAACCCAAGGATCACCACATCGGTCTCTTTGTTCCACTTCTCAGGCAGCGGGGACGGTGCCTTGGGCGCACAGCCTCCCAACGCGCTTGCACCGGCGGCTGCCGCTAGGGTCAGCGCCGCGCCCTTCACAAACTGCCGTCTGTTGATGCTTACCATCGCTCTCCCCCAGTATTCTCTGCACAGGAACCGAACGGGCTCCTGGCAGATGCGTCGCTAGTCTCCCATTCTCAGGGCGCGGGGAAATCCCCGCGCAACAACACCAACCGCGGTCAGCCCCCGCTGGAGGTGTCGGCAGTCGGTGGCCGCACCGGTTCCATCGCCTCGAATAGATCCTCGGTGCCGGTTACCTCCTTGCGCTCGCCGCTGTAGATGCACATGGTGTTGTTCTGCAAGTTCAGGGCGATCACCCGGCTGACTGCCCCCTCTTGGAGGATGCTGCTCACAGCGGGAGTCAGCCGGCACGCCGGACACTCGCTCTCCCAGATGACCACATCGGGGCGCAGCGCACCCAGCGACTGCAAGGCGCCTTCCACCGTAGAGGCGCGCCCCACGATGTTGACCTCCACTTTCTGGCGCAGCAACCGCTCGACCCCTTCACCAAACAACGGATGCGAAGTGACAATGAAGATGCGGATCACGGCAAGCCCCTTGTGAACGTGCTCACACAGTATACCACGTCCGGCCCGCCGCTC
>JAAYZY010000647.1 GCA_012514615.1 Chloroflexota bacterium
CATGCACGTGCTGCTCAGATAGGGGATGCACAGACCATGAGCCACACCATCATCGTCCACATCCAGAACGAAGACCCGATCTTGGCGGAGGTGGACAACCTGCCCAGTCCCCAGGATACGAGCATCAGCCTCCACAACCCGCGGCGACGGGACGGCAAGCCGGTGCACTACTTGGCGCCAGAGGCCGCGACCATCATCTTCCCCTGGACGAGGATCACCTTCATTGAGGTGATGTCCGGCGAAGGGGCGGAGACGGAAGTGGTGGAGTTCTACCGCGACTGACGCAGCCGGCAACGGCTGCGCGGTCGGTTGACGCCCAGCCGCCTTGGTGGTATGCTAGGCGCAGCCGGCGTGTGGTTGCTGCACCCCCACAAGCCCGACCCTTTCCCGGAGCCAGACGCATCGCAACACAGTCCGTCCACCCATCCGACCCCGCCCTCCCCGTGGGGCGCGTCTTCAAGACCTGGTGGCCCTTGGCTGCCAGTTGGCTGCTCATGGCCGTGGAGCTGCCGGCCCTGAGCGTGGTGGTGGCGCGCCTGCCCAACCCCGAGGCCAACCTGGCAGCCTACGGCGGGGTCATCTGGCCCCTGGCCATGATCATCGAAGCGCCCATTGTCATGCTGCTATCGGCTTCCACCGCCTTGAGCCGCAACTGGGCCACCTACCGCAAGATCTACCGCTTCATGATGGTCAGCGGGGCCTGCCTCACCCTGCTGCACCTGGTGGTCGCCTTCACCCCGCTCTACTACTGGGTGGCCGAGAGCCTGCTGGGCGTGCCCCCAGAGGTGGTGGAACCCGGACGCCTGGGACTGCGCATCATGACCCCCTGGGCCTGGGCCATCGGCTACCGTCGCTTTCAGCAGGGGGTGCTGATTCGCTTCGGGCACTCCCGCGCGGTGGGGGTGGGCACCGCCGTGCGTCTGGTCACCGACTGCCTGGTGCTAGCCTTGGGCTACAGCATCGGCTCCCTGCCTGGGGCGATGGTCGGCTCCGGCGCGGTGGCCCTGGGGGTGGTGGCTGAGGCAGCGTACGCCGGCTGGCGAGTGCAGCCCGTGCTGCGGAGCCAGGTGCGCCCAGCCCCGGCGGGGCAGCCGCTGACCTGGCGGGCCTTCGCCGACTTTTACGTCCCGCTCATGCTCACCTCCATGATGACCTTGGCCCTGCAGCCCATCGGCAGCGCGGCCCTTAGCCGCATGCCCCACGCCCTGGACTCGCTGGCCACGTGGCCGGTGCTCACCGGCTTGGTCTTCATGCTGCGCAGCGCCGGCATGGCCTACAACGAAGTGGTGGTGGCCCTCCTGGATGAACCCGGTTCTTCCGGCACCCTGCGCCGCTTCACCACCGTACTGGGCGCTGCCGTGACCGCCCTGATGCTGGTGCTGGCTGCCACCCCCCTGGCTCGGCTCTGGTTCTCCGATGTCTCGGCCTTGCCGCCGCGCCTGGCCGAGATGGCTCGGGTGGGCCTTTGGCTGGCCCTGCCCCTGCCGTTGTTGAACGTACTGCAGAGCTGGTACCAGGGAGCCATCCTGCACGGGCGGCGCACCCGGGGCATTCCCGAGGCGGTGGTCCTGGCCACAGGGATCATGATCGCCGTGTTGGTGGCCGGCATCGTCTGGGGTCGCGCCGTGGGCCTGTACGTCGGCGTGGTCGGCCTGACGGCTGCCAGCGCCAGCCAGACGCTCTGGCTGTGGGTGCGCAGCCGGCCAGTGATGGCCGTGGTGCGCCGCCGCGATGAGGCAGCGTCGGCCGCCTGTCCAGGCGGAGCGCCCACCCCCTAGCGCCTGCCGGGGCTTGGCCTGAGCAGTGGGATCGGAGGGACCCCGTTGCGTCCATGAGAGAGTCGTTGGGCAGAGACCGCCGCACCTTGGCCTGGGTGATCTTCGGCAACTTCCTGATGTACTATGGGTTCCGCATGTGGGAGACGATGTTCACCAACTTCGCCGTGGAAGAGTTGCGCCTGGGGCCAGCCACCATCGGCGTGGTGCAGGCGGTGCGGGAGGTCCCCGGCCTGCTGGGCTTCGCCATGAGCTTCCTGGCCATGCGCATGCGCGAATCCCGCATTATGGTGGGCGCGCTCCTGCTGCTGGGCGGAGGCTTCCTACTGACCAGCCAAGCCCGCCTCGTCTCGCTGCTGATGCTGGGCGCGCTCATCATGAGCTTCGGCAACCACTACTTCTACGCCGCCAACAGCGCCCTCATGCTGCTCATCGTGGACAAGCAGCGCGTGGCCAAGGTGCTGGGGCAGGTGGGCAGCCTGGGGGCCCTCGCCTCCATCTCCGCCACGGTGACCGTCTTTCTCATCAGCGGCATGTGGGGCTACCGGGCGATCTTCGCTGGGGTGGGCACTGCCATCGTCGTCGGGGCGCTGCTGCTGGTGCCCCTGGGGCGCAACATCCAAAGCGGGGGCTCACGGCACACCCGCGGCCGCATCGTCTTGCGGCGGCGCTACTGGGTCTACTACCTCTTGGCCTTCCTCATGGGCGCGCGGGCCCAGGTCTCGGTGACCTTCGGCATCCTGCTGCTGGTGAGGGAGTACGGCATCCCGGTGCAGACCACAGCCGCGCTCTTCCTGATGATCAGTCTGCTGAACATCGGCGGCTACTGGGTGGTGGGCAGCATCATCGCCCGCTTCGGCGAGCGCCTGAGCCTGAGCCTGGTCTTCATCTCCGCCACGGTCATCTTCCTGGGATACAGCTTCGTCACCTACCTGCCCGCGCTCTTCGTCCTGTTCGTCATGGACGAGGTGCTCTTCAGCTTCAACATCGCCCTGATCACCTACTTCCAGAAGATCGCCGTGGAGCCGGAGGAGATCACCAGCAACGTCTCGGTGCAACAGACGCTGGTGCACCTGGCTGCCGTGGTGGTGCCGGTGATCGGCGGGGCGGTGTGGGAGCTTTTCGGGCGACAACTGCCGTTCTTGGTGGGGGTGGGCATCACGCTGATCGCGCTGGTGCTCACCCAGTTCATGCGCTACACGCCGGAGCCAGCGACCGAACCGACGGCCACGGGCTAGCCAGCCGGGAGTCTGGCCCCGCCGCGGCTTCGGCGTTGCGGCGCGGCCAGGCTCGCCACGGGCGAGGGCTCCGAGATCAGGCGAGAAGCAGGCCGTTCACATGAGAGAAATGCTGGGCAACAGCCGCCGCATTCTGGTCTGGGTCATTGCCGCGAACATCCTGGCGTCCTACGGCTTCCGCATCTGGGGCACCATGTTCACGAACTTCGCCGTGGAGGAGATGCGCTTCGGGCCGGCCACCATCGGCCTGGTGCAGTCGGTGCGGGAGATCCCCGGCCTGCTGGGCTTCGCCATGAGCCTCCTGGCCATGCGCATGCGCGAGTCCCGCATCATGGTCTTGGCCCTGGCGTTTCTGGGCACCGGCTTCTTGCTGGCCAGCCAGGCGCGCGCCCTGTGGCCCCTGCTGTTGGGCGTGATCATCATGAGCTTCGGCAACCACTACTTCTACACGGCCAACAGCGCCCTCATGCTGCTCATCGTGGACAAGCGGCGCGTGGCCAAGGTGCTGGGGCAGGTGGGCAGCGTGGGATCATTCGCAGCCATCCTGGCCACCGTCACGGTCTTCCTGATCTCCGACCTGTGGGGCTACCGCACGATCTTCGCCGGCGTGGGGCTGCTCACCATCGTGGGCACGGTGGCCTTGCTGCCCATGAGCCGCCAGATCCAGAGCGATGGGACCAGGCGAGCCCCGGCTCGCATCGTGCTGCGGCGACGCTACGGGCTCTACTACGCCTTGGCCTTCTTGCTGGGGGCCCGCGCCCACATCTCCCTCACCTTTGCCATCCTGCTGTTGGTGAAGGAGCATGGCATCGCCGTGCAGACCACGGCGGCGCTCTACCTGCTGGTGAGCGTGCTCAGCATCGGCGGCTTCTGGCTGGAGGGCAACATCATCGCCCGCTTCGGCGAGCGCCTCAGCCTGAGCCTGGTCTTCGTGCTGGTCACCCTCATCTACCTGGGCTACATCTTCATCACCTACCTGCCGGCGCTGTTGGTGCTCTTCGTTCTGGACGAGCTGCTCTTCGGTTTCGAGATTGCGCTGACCACCTACTTCCAGAAGATCGCCGTGACGCAGGAGGAGATCACCAGCAACATCGCCGTGCAGCAGACGCTGGTGCACCTGGCTGCCGTGGTGGTGCCGGTGATCGGCGGCGCGGTGTGGGAACTGTTCGGGCGGCAACTGCCGTTCTTGGTGGGGATCGTCGTGACGCTGACCGCGTTGGCGCTCACCCAGGCCCTACGCACCCCCCCTGAGGCGCCGGCCACCGCGACGGCGTAACGCCATGCGGAGGCATCACTCAGCA
>JAAYZY010000648.1 GCA_012514615.1 Chloroflexota bacterium
CGATGGGGCCTTAGATGGCCACGTAGTAATGGTGGTTCAAGCGCATGCTCCTGAGGGCGCAGTCCATGGGTGGGGTGATGCCAGGGTGTGGGGAAGGATACCGGGTTTGACGGCAAAAGTCAAACCCCTGCGGTCTGCTCTCACGGGCTGGGGCGCCGCGTCCAGAGGTCGTAGACTTCGCGCCGAGGCCAACCGGACTGGGCGGCCACCTCGCGCAGGGCCTCTTTGCGAGGGCGGCCCTCGGCCACTAGGTGCAGCACGGCCTGGAGCACTCGATCCTTCTCCCAACGGGGGCGTTCGTCCGAGGGGCGGTCTACCACCAGGGTGAACTCGCCTCGGGGAGAGTGAGCCTCCAGGTGGGCAAGGGCCTCAGGCAGCGCGCCGCGCCAGACCTCCTCGTGGCGCTTGGTCAGCTCTCGGCAGAGCGCCACCTGGCGCGGGCCCAGCAGGTCGGCCATGTCGACCAGAGCATCCACCACCCGGTGGGGGCTCTCAAAGCAGACCAGGGTGAAAGGCAGGCTGCCGACCTCGGCCAGCAGCTCCCGGCGCGCCTTGCGGGTGCGGGGCAGAAACCCCAGGTAGAGGAACCGCTCCACCGGCAGGGCGGCGATGGCCACGGCGGTGGCCACAGCCGTGGGGCCGGGGATCGGCACCACCGAGAAGCCGGCTTCGGCGGCGGCCCGCACGATGGGGAGGCCAGGATCGGAGATCCCCGGGGTGCCGGCTTCGCTGATGATGGCCACGTCGCCTTCTTCCAGGGCGGCCAGCAGCGGCTCCACGCGGGCCAGCTCGTTGTGCTCCCAGTAGCTTGAGAGGGGCGTGTGGATGTCGTAGCGGGAGAGGAGCTTGCGGGCGGTGCGCGTGTCTTCGGCGGCGATCAGCGAGACCTCCCGCAATACCCGCAGGGCGCGCAAGGTGATGTCTTCCAGATTGCCGATGGGGGTGGCGACCACGTAGAGAGTACCCACTGCGCGCTCCTTCTGCTGCTGGCCGCCGAGAGAGCGACCGCATGGATTTGACATAACTGCAAGCGGTTGCTAGACAGGATAGGGAAGTCGCGGTATAATAATACCGTCCTAGCGCCTTGGGGGCAAATTGGCCTTGGCGGGCGCCGGGCAGATCCTTGGGAGATGGGGCGGCGCTTGGGGTAGGCGGGCTGTAGCTGGCCGGTGTGGGGAGGCGGTACATGCTCATCCGAGATTTCGTTACCAGCGACGCGCAGAAGATCGTGGAGATCCTGAGGGCCAACCAGCAGTACGGCCACCCGGAGTTGGATGGCCCGGAGGCCATGGTGCGGGTGCATGAGTGCCCGGCGGCGGAGTTCTTGGTGGCAGAGGAGGATATGCAGGTGGTGGGCTTCATCCGCGGCGTCTACGACGGCTCGCGGGCCCTCATCCACATCGCCTCGGTGCAGCCGGAGTACCAGCGGCGGGGGATCGGCCAGGCGCTGGTCAAGGCCATCGGCGAACGGTTCCTGGAGCGGGGGGCGACCTCGATTATGGTTACGGTGCCTGGGGAGATGGACTTCTGGCGCCGTCTGGGTTTCCGCCTCACCACCCGGGTGATGACGGCCTATCCCATCGAGTCTCTCTTGAAGCGGCTGGCTTAAGGCGCGTCGCCGCTCAGCCCAGATGGGTGGGGCGCGCTAGAGCGAGGCCGAGGAGCGGTGCCTTGGCGCAATCGGGCGGGGCGCGTGCCCGTGTGCTTCTGGTGGATGACGACGTCGGGCTCATCCGGCTGTTGCGGCTGTGGTTCGAAAGCAGCGGCTACCAGGTCGATTCGGCAGGCAATGGTCTGGAAGCGCTGGCGCGACTGCAGGCCGGCCGCCCTGATCTGGTGATCCTGGACGTCTCCATGCCCAAGCTGGATGGCATCGAGACCTGTCGGCGCATCCGTGAACAGTCCTCAGTGCCTATCTTGATGCTGACGGTCTTGGGAGACCCAGACGACCGGGTCTTCGGCTTGGAGCTGGGCGCCGACGAGTACCTGCCCAAACCGTTCAGCGTTCGTGAGCTGCTGCTGCGCTCTGAAGCCTTGCTGCGCCGGGCGCGGCGCAACCCCTATGTGCGAAGCCTGGGCCACTATCGGGATGACTACCTGGTGGTGGACGTGCCGAGGAAGATCGTGAGGTGCGGGGGGGTGCCGGTTCACCTGACCAAGACGGAGTTCGCCATCTTGGCTCTGTTGGTGGCCCACAGCGGCCAGGTGGTCTCGGCCGAGCGCATCCTGCAGGAGGTGTGGGGCAAGGGGGCCTCAGCGCTCCTAGAGCGCAACGTGCGGGTCTACATCCGTTACCTACGACGCAAGATCGAGCCGGACCCTTCGAATCCCCGCTACATTCACACCGAGCGACACTTGGGGTACCGCTTCAGCGCGCAGGCCCACGAGCCTTAGCTGCGCCTGGGGGTGAGCCGTGGGCTGCCGCTCAGGAGCCCCTCGCGGCGCTCAAAAGGCTGCCCCAGCGCGATGCCGCCGGGGCCGATGGTGAACTGGCGGATCTCCTTGGCGTGGTGGCTGCCCCTCATCTTCAGAATGACCAGCCCCTTCTGCATGGCGCTGTCGATCTCGATATGCCGCAACAGCACGATGGCGTCAACCACGTAGGACAGGCGGCCCTTCTCTTGACGGGGCAGGCTGGTGCGGGTGTCTTCAGCGGTGAGGAGGGCGGTGGTTCCTTCACGCTTGAGACCGTTCACTACCATGTTGTAGGCATCACGCAGCTCGGTGGGGTCTTCCCCCAGGCGGACGAAGTGGCTGACGCTGTCCAACGCCACCCGGCATACCTGCAGCTCCCGGATCGTGCGGTTGAGCTCGCTGGATGGCGACTGCAGGGCGGCCAGGAAGACCGCTGGCGAGGTGAACATGACCCGCAGCCGGCTGGCTTCTTCCAAGGCATGGAGGTCCCACCCCAGGGCCAGGGCATCGCGGTAGAGCGACTGGGGGAACTCCTCGAAGGAAACCAGGAGGCCGTTCTCGCCGAGGTTCTTGGCGCCATGATAGAGGAACTGCAGGGCCAGGGTGGTCTTGCCGGTGCCTGGCGCACCCCGCACCAGCACGCTGGTGCCGGGCACGAAGCCCCCGCTCAGCATCTCGTCCAGGCCAGGCACGCCTGTGGCTACTCTCGTTGTGGATGATGGCATTGTGGAGTCTCA
>JAAYZY010000649.1 GCA_012514615.1 Chloroflexota bacterium
CAGAAGACGGCTCTGGCCTGCGCCTTGATTCGCCCGTACTCACTGCTGGTCCTGGACGAACCCGTGGTGGGGTTGGACGCGCGGGCGGTCACTGCGCTGGCCGGCATGATCCACGATACCGTGGCCGCAGGGAGTGCGGTTCTCCTCCTCACGCACTCCGAGACTTTTGCGGCCCGCGTGTGCACCCGCTCCATCCACATCGACGAGGGCAAGGTCCTTGATCTCGAGTAGCGCACCGGTGGGCGCGAAGCAGGTCCTGGCCTTCCGGCGCTCGCTCTTTCCCAGGCGACCGGTGCTCTCGTACATGGGCACCATCTACGTGACGATTTTTGCTTTGGCAATGATGGTGGCGCTCACGTGGGGGTTTTGGCGACACTTGGCCGGTCTCCTGAGTGACGTCGGGTTTGCCGCGCGGTTCACGTGGGCGCCGGCGGCCGTCCTCCTGCTCTCCCTTGCCGTCCTTCGTTACAGCCTCTGGCAGGGGTTCGTCTCCTTCTCCGAGGCCGACTGCTTCTATTTGCTCACGGCTCCCCTGGAGCGCGGGGCGCTTGTGTGGCCGCGGCTGCGCAGTGCATGTTGGGTAGTGGGTGTGGCCGGTGCCCTGTTGGGCATGGTGGGCGGATTGGTGTCTTCGCAGCCGGTGGGCGGGGCGCTGCGCGTGGTGCTGGGGGCGGTGGCGGGGCCGGCTTTCGGGGTGATTCTGGTTGCGGCAGGCTGGCAGGTGCAGCGACTTCCTCGCGCCTCCCTGTGGTTGATACGACTCACCACACCGGCGCTGGTGGCGGTGCTGCTGTTGGTGCTGGCGGAATGGGCCGGGGGGAGGTGGCGGACCATCGCTTTGTGGTCCGGTCCCTGGGGTTGGGCCGTGCTTCCGTTGGCGGGCGGGTCTTGGTGGGCGCGGGGGGCGGCCCTGGGTTTGTTGTGTGCTTTGGCTGGGGCCGGATGGATGGGGCTGAAATGGTCGGCGGGGGCCTGTTCGCTCGAGAATTTCTGGCGTCGGGCCAGAGCCCGATCCCGAGCCGTGGCCGGCGCATACTCTTTCGACGCCCGAGCCGTGGTGTTGGCCGCCCGCGAGACATCGGCGGCCGCTAGTTCGGTGCAGCCGGCCCTCGCGCAGACGAACCTCCGGGGGACGGCCCTCTGGGGGGCGGGCGTCCGCCTGCCGACGCCCCGCCTGCCGGTACCCCGCCGCCCGAGACTCGCCGTGCCTTGGCACGGTCTACTGACGCTGCTGCGCTCGCCGTATCGGCTGGGTTGGGGTGTGCTGCTCGGCGGCGGTGGCGTGGTGCTGCTGACCGCCTTTCCGCACCGTCTGTCGGCGTTGCTGGGGGGAGCGCTGGCGCTCTATCTCGCCGCCGGCGCCATGTTGGAGCCGCTGCGCTTGGAGGTGGACTCGCCGTTCGTCTCTCAGACCCTCCTGCCGCCCAGCTTCGGAGAGGTGCTGTGGCTGCACTGCCTGCTTCCGGGCGCGATCCTGATCGCAGAGGGTCTGGCCGCCATTGCTGTGGTATGGGGCACGGGGGCGGCGCCGGGCACGGTAGCCGTGTCTGCCTTGGCGCTGCTTGTGCCGACGGTGGGTTTCACGGTCATGGCGGCGGCGCTGTCCGCACGGCGCGGGGGAAGATTGCCCATGGAGATCCTTCTCTCCGCGGCGGGCGACGTGACCGGTTTCAGTGTGATCAGCATCATCGGCTGGATCTTCGGCTGGGTGCTACTGGCGGTGGCAGCGGTGACGATGGCTTGGCAGGCGTCCGTCTCGGCGGGCGGCACAGGCGGCGCAGCCGGCCTGGTCAGCAGCGTTCTGCCGGCAGCACTGGCACTTCTGGTGGGGGCGGAGGTTATGCGGCGGCTGCTTCTGCGCTCGCGGCGATGAGGCAGCCACAGAATCGTGTCAACAAGTGGAGCATGGGAAATCATCGGCCTGCGCTCTGATCGGCAAGATCGCGTAGCACCCGGCGTATGGCATCAGCGCGGCGCGTGGCGTCTGCCGACGGCGTGGCCAACAGGGATTCGCTTATTCAGTCTCGAACCCCTGGCTGGTGAACTTCAGCGTGCGGCTGTTCTCGGTTACGATGCGCACCACGTGTTCGGGGACACCCGCCGGCACCTCCGCCTCCACCTCCAGCGTGACCCTGACTTTGGCCCCCACCAACCCGGACAGATGCGATATGACTTCGTCGGCGATGCGGCCGGCATCGCGACCCACGCGATCGGTTTCCAGAACCACGGAGCCGTGGAAGCGCCGGGGCGGTGAAACGGCGGGCGTGTCATGGGCTTCCGCAAGTTCGGA
>JAAYZY010000650.1 GCA_012514615.1 Chloroflexota bacterium
CTACGGCGGCAGGGAGGAGATCATGGCCATGGTCGCGCCCAGCGGCCCAGTATACCAAGCCGGCACGCTCTCCGGCAACCCCCTGGCCATGGCGGCAGGTATCGCTACGCTGGAGCTGCTTCGGGGGCCCGAAGTCTACCAGACTCTGGAGGCGCGCGGCCGGCAGTGGGCCGAGGGCTTGGCGGCGCGGGCGGCTCGCTACGGCGTCGCGCTGCAGACCAACCGCATCGGCTCCATGATGACCGGCTTCTTGTGCCCCGAACCGGTGCGAGACTACGTCTCGGCCAAGAAGGCTGATGTACAGCTCTACGCCCGCTGCTTCCATGCCCTGCTGGACCGTGGCGTCTACATGGCGCCCTCCCAGTTCGAAGCCTCGTTTGTCTCGTTGGCCCACACTGCGGCGGTGATCGACGAAACGCTGGCCGCCGCAGAGGCTGCCTTGGAGGCTATCGCCGGCTAGGGCCGACCGCGCCGGGCGCAACGTAAGAGGGCCTCGGCCGTTCTGCTGCCGAGGCCCTCTTCTTGTCTTTGTGCAGTCCACGGATGGTGGGTTGCTAGGGTAGCCGCATCTCTGAGGCGAACGGCTTGCGGTCGCTGTAGGCTATGGGGCGCACCATCTCCAGCCCTAGCCAACTGGCCGCTTCCATCACCGCGTCCACGTAGTCGCCCAGGGCCAGCGTGTAGTGGTGCGTCAGGCCTCGGGACATGAGGGTGTTGACGATATCCAACACCGGCGTGGGCTGACCGTTCATGCGCAGGCGGTTGTACCAGCCGCGGCTGCCGTCGTAGCTGGGCTTGGCCCGCCCCATGCCGTCCCCGTCCACCAAGAAGATCTCATCGCCGTTGCCCATGATCTGGACCACGGTACCGTGGTCCGGCCGGAAGACCATGTCGTTGGCCAGCGGCATCTGCTGGTTGAACTGCTCGATCAGGCGGATGCCCTGTTCGTCGGCGAAGTTGGGCGCGGTGGGGCCGCAGTGCCACAGCAGGATGCTCTCGTCGGCCTGGTCGAAGGCGATCATGTCCATGATGGTCGTGGGCGCCATGGCTGGGCCGCTGAGCAGCAGCATCCCAAGGGCCCCCAAGGCGTCGCCTTCGCAGGCGGTGGGAATGCCCATGGCGTTGAGCCGGCCCAGGTTGCTGCAGGGGGCCCGCCGGAAGTCGTTCTGCCATTCGGGCCAGCAGCGTACCGCCAAGGCGTCGTAGCGGCCTTCCCGGGCCACCGAGAGCAGCGCCGCCTCCATGGCGCCGATCTGCTCGACCGACTGCGGGTCCACATCGCACGAACGAGCCCCAGCAAGGATCTCCGCGGCGATTCGATGCGCCTCTTCCGGGGGCGTCTTGCGCACACGGGCGAAGATATCGGCCAACTCATGTTCGTAGAAGCGAACGCCGTAGCGTTTCTCGATGACCCGCTTGTCGAAGAAGAGGTTCTGGAAACCGGTAGCGCCCTTGCCGATGAGCCCGATGCGGGCGCCTTCCACGTTCTTCAGGGCCCGCAGGGCCCCGACGGTCACGGCGAAGCGTTGCTGGAAGAAGGCATCGGTGGCTTGCCCGTGGAACCACTTGACGTGCCCAGCGCCGTTGCCGTCGTAGAGCGTGATGACGCTGGTGAGGTGGTTAGCGCCGCAGAGCGAGTTGAGGGGCAGCCTGCCTTGCTCGGTGGGCTCGGGCACCGACCAGAGGCCCATGCGGTAACGAGCGCGCAGGAGCGGCAATAGCAGGTCGCCGGAGCCAAAGGAACTGGTCTGCAGCAGGAGGAAGTCGACCCCTGCATCCTCCAGCTCCTTGTACAACCGCTCGCTGTCTTCCCACGAAACGATGGGCTTGGGGCAGGGGTAGAAGTCGAACCGCCATTCGGTTGCCAACGCTTCCATCTCCCGCAGCGACTGAGCCAGCTGGCCTTCTTTGTCTCCGATCCAGACCGGACGGTAGACGCCAGCCACGGCGATCTTGGGACTCTTGGGCTGATTCGGGTAGGTCATGGGGTACTCCTCAGTTGTCGGGCGCTCAAGCACTGTGAGGTTGGGTGACGCACACTACCCCCAGTATAGCGCAAGGCGCGGCGTCTCGTCAAAATGAACGGTTGACATTCCCTAGGAGTTGCACTACAATCCCCGTGCCGGCCGCGATGCCGATCTTGCCGGCAACACCTTGCCCGACGGGCACACTGGGGAGTCCATTCCATGGCATTGACCAGCGCAGAGATCCGGCAGATGTTCCTCGACTTCTTCCGCAGCCACGGGCATGCTGTGGTGGCCAGCTCGTCGTTGGTGCCCCATGGCGACCCCACCTTGCTCTTCGCCAACGCCGGCATGGTGCAGTTCAAGAACCTCTTCCTGGGGCTGGAGAAGCGGGAATACAGCCGGGCGACTACGTCGCAGAAGTGCATGCGGGTCAGCGGCAAGCACAACGACCTGGAAGAAGTCGGGCCTTCGCCGCGGCACCACACCTTCTTCGAGATGCTGGGCAACTTCTCGTTTGGAGACTACTTCAAGGAAGAGGCCATCGGTTACGCTTGGGCCTTTCTTACCGGATCCCTGGGGTTGCCGGCCGACCGCCTGTGGCCCACTGTCTACCAGGAAGATGACGAAGCCGCCCAGCTGTGGGGGAAGGTGGCCGGCTTGCCGGATGAG
>JAAYZY010000651.1 GCA_012514615.1 Chloroflexota bacterium
GGGGTGGTGATGACCTCGTCGCCGGGCCCTACGCCCAAGGCTGCCAAGGCCAACCGCAGCGCGTCGGTGCCAGAAGCGACTCCCCAGGCGAACTGCGCCTGGCAGTACGCCGCCATCTCCTGTTCCAGGGCCGACACCTGCGGGCCGAGGATGAACTGGCCGCCCGCCAGCACCTGAGCCACGGCAGCATCCATCTCCCCCTTCAGTGCCGCGTATTGCGCTTTCAGGTCCAACACAGGGATCTTCAACGTAGGCCTCCCCAGGTGGGCTATGGCGACCATGGGCGCCGCATGGGCCGCTGACCGCGGTCAGCGCGCAGCATTATAGCATGGCCGGCCAGGGCGGTCAACAGAACGCTTGGCTTGCCGGCGGGTGGGTCGGGTGCTATAGTGAGGGCAGCAGGCTCAGGAGGACAGGGATGGGGGAGATCCACGCGCCGCAACCGGTCAAGCTGATCGTCAGCCTGTTGGGCGGGCAGAGGGACCTGCTGGAGACCGCCCAGGCGCGCCTGGCGGACCGTTTCGGCGTTTGCGACTATGCCAGCGCCGCCTTGCCGTTTGTGCAGACCCCGTACTACGAGGCCGAGTTCGGGCCCAGCCTGCTGCGGCGCATTGTCGCTTTCCGGCGGCTGGTGGACCCAGGCGAGTTGGCGGCGATCAAGCGCTTGACCAACGACTGGGAACAAGAATGGAGCAGCGGCGGTCGCCGCCAGATCAACCTGGACCCCGGCTACGTCTCCATGGCCAAGCTGGTGCTGGCCACCACCAAGAACTTCGCCCACCGCATCTACATCGGCCAGGGGATCTTCGCCGAGGTCACCCTGCGCTACGCCAAGGGAGGCTTTCAGCCTTGGCCGTGGACCTACCCCGACTACGCGTCGGAGGAGTACCGGGCGATCTTCGGCGAGATTCGGGCCCGCTATGCCCAGCAACTTCGGGACGCCTCAGGGGGCCGATGACCCCGGGCCCGCCTGGCCTACCACGAAGATGAGCCGACCGCTGCGGTCGCGATGGGTCTGCACCACGTCGGCGGCCAGGCCCATGTTGGCCAGGGTCTGGCTGTAGAGATCGAGGCGGCCGCGGTAGATCGTCTCTTCCAGCGAGTGGAAGACGTGCAGGCGGTGGCCACGCCGCACCATCTCCTGAACCTGCCCCGCGAACTCCCCGTCAGGCTCTTCCAGGCTCGCGTAGCCGAAGACCTCCACGGGCTGTACCCGGCCGGCGGTGAGGAACTGCACCGGGGCGGCGATGCCCCAGTCAAACGCCAGTGGCCGGGTGTCGCCTCGTTGGTCCAGGCCGGCTGCCAAGCCGTAGATGGCTGGCGTGTGCCCGCCCAGGCCGCCGGTCATGGCCAGGGCCCGGTGGTACCGGAGATCCACCGCCACGTCGCCGGCCATGAGCAGAACCACCACGCCGGCCATGGCCCAGGCTGCAGGGCGTGCTCGCAAGCGGGCAGCCAAGGCGTCCAGCGTGCCCCCGAGGGCCAGGGCCGGCAGCGGCATGAGGATGGCGAAGTGACTGTGCCACAGCGCCGACACCGTGACGCAGCTCTGGAGGACCATGGCGGCCAAGAGCAGGTAGGGGACAAGGTGCCGCTTGCGCACCTGAGGAACAAGCCGCCCCAACAGCGCCACGACGACAGCCGCCGCGGCGGCCCCCAGGGTCAGCGGCCATGCTCTGTTCTGGAAGGTGCCGCCCAGGTACCAGAAGGGGCTGCCGGCCAGCACTTCCCACAACTGCCGGGCCCGCAGGGCCAGGTTGGGGCCAATGGCCAGGTTGTCCACTCCGTAGTAGGACGAGGTCAGGTTGCCGAAGATCGCCTGGAACGTGCCCTGGGTCTGCAGGTTGAAGACGACCAGGGGCGCCAGAGGCAGGGCCAGCAAGAGCGCAGCGACGGCCAGGTCGCGCCCTGCCACCGGGTGCGGCAGCGCCGGGCGTGCCCGCCCACGGAGCAGTACCCAGCACACCGCCAGGCCGCCCAAGGTCCAGACGAATAGAAGCTTGGCCCAGAGCCCCAGGCCCCAGGCCAGCGCAGTGACGAAGACCCAGCGCCGCCGCCCTTCCTGCCACCATCGCCAGCCGCTCCACAGCGATACGGCCAGAAGAGTTCCTGTCACCGCCGTAACGTAGAGGCCCTGGCGGCTCCAGAAGACGAAGGCAGGCTGCACCGCCAGCAGGCAGGCGGCCGCCGCGGCTGCCCGGGGCGAATAGAGGCGGCGGGCCAGGTCCCAGGTGACCAACAGCGTCAGCGCACCCTGCAAAACGGCCAGGCAACGCAAGGAGACAACCTGGACACCGCCCAGGGCAAAGAACGGCAGGAGCAGATAAGCGTTCAGGGCGCCGATGTAGTCTTGCACCATCAGGGGCCAGGCGCGGCCGGCCAGGTGGATGGCGCTGCCGCGGAACGGCTCCAGCGGCTGCCCCAGCAGCATCTGCATGGCTGGCAGGCCAGCTTCTTTGGCCTCGTCGTAGTGCAGCCCCGGCAGGTCAAGCTGGGCCAGCGTCAGCGACAGGTAGAGCCCCAGGGCCAGACACGGGGCGGCCCACGCCCGCTTATTCTGCAATCAACCCCACCTCAGAGACCATGGCCCGGTAGTTCCAGCCGGAGGCGTAGATGCGCAGGGAGTGGATGTGCACCGGCCGCGCATCGCCCAGCAGCTCCACCAGGTCCTCCGACTCGTAGGGGTACCAGATGAAGGCGGGGATCTTCTCGCCGTTGCGCAGCGGCCAGTTGGGCGGCGGATCGCGGTAGTAGAAGCCGTGGTACCACGAAAGGTCCCGGCCGTAGGCGTCGCGGTACTTCAGCTCTACCATGATGGGGAACTCCGAACTGCGGTAGCCGGCGCCAGGCAAGCTCTGGTATTCCAGGCGCACGTCCAGGCGCACCAGCAGCGAGACCAAGTCCCGCACATCACGGTTGATGGTCTGCTCGATGCTGACTTCGGTGTGCACGCCCTCCTCGGCGCCCATGCGCACGAAGTAGGCGGCTCGGCGGTCACCCTGGTCTACGATCTCCACGTCGCCTGGGGCGATCCCTTCCAGGTCGGAGTAGGGGGCTGCGCTCCAGCTGGTTTCCAGCAGGTCGCGGAAGTTGCCGTTGGCGATGAGGTTCTGTGCGGCTGGCAGGGTAGGGCCCAGTTCCCCGTTGTGCATATCCACCCGCTGACCTTGCTCCACCCACACGCCGCGGCTGCCGGCCAAGACCATGGCTTCGCCGTAGCGCGTGACAACCTGGCTGTGACCGTCGCCCACTTGGATGGAGTAGCTGCCGCCGGGCAGAAGTCGCGTCTCGCCGCCGGGCACGCGGACGATCACCTCGCGGTCGCGCTCGTCGCTGGCGGCCACGCTGATGCGGGCCAGCCCGCTGTGCAGGTCTACCAGCACGGCATCAGGGTGGGGACTCAGAGAGAAGCGCGGCCGGCGCATCGCCCGTACGGTGGCCTCGGTCTCGCCGTAGAGAAGCATGGTGCTAGATTCGAAGAAGGTTAGGTTGGCGCGGGAGTCGCTGCCGGTGCGGATGCGGGCCCCTTCGGCCAGGTCGCGGGAGGCGGTGAGGGTAATCGGCTCTGCGGCCCGAGGCTCCCGCACCGTAACCATGCCGGTGATGAACTCCAACGCGCCCCGCTGCGGCTGGGTGGCGTTCAGCAGGTACCAGCGTACAGACAGGGGAATGCCGACGGCCAGGACGACGAAGAGGATGAAGGCGAGCCAGAGCACCACCCAGGTGGCGCGCTCGGGGTTGCGATGGGCTAGGCGTTGCATCATCTAGAAACCCACTCCAAAGTCGTGGTATTCTCCGCGGGCTGCTTCCCAGGTCGTCTCCACCCGCAGGACCTCGGCAGCCGCTGGCCCTTGGTGCAGGAACTCCAGCAGGGCGAGCAGGGCCTCACCGGACCCTTCGGCTACCACCTCCACGGTGCCGTCCCAGCGGTTGCAGACGTAGCCGGTGAGCCCCAGCCGACGGGCGTGCAGACGGGTGTGGTAGCGGAAGCCTACCCCCTGCACCGCGCCGTGCACAATCGCCTCCAAGCGCCGCTGTGTGGCCGTCACCGCTCGCTCCCCGGCGCACCATCCAGCCGCCGCAGGCCTGCCTCACTAGCCAGGCGTGTCGCCTCGTCCATCTCCTGCCGCGTCACGGGGCGGTGGAGCGGGGCGGTTTCCCGCGCTTGGTGGCAGGGCCGATACTGCCCCATGATGTTGACGTAGGTGTTGGGCGAGACCTGGTTGGCCAGGAAGCGCAGGACCTCCGCCGTGCCGGCCAGCCCCTTCGGCAGCACCAGGTGGCGCACCAACAGCCCACGCCGAGCCACTCCTTGGTCATCGCAGACCAGGTCGCCCACTTGGCGGTGCATCTCTTGCACAGCGGCTTGGTTGCGCCGTGGGTAGTCTGCCACGTGGGAGAGCTGCAAGCCCACTGCGGAATCGGCGTACTTCATGTCGGGCATGTAGATATCCACCACGCCGTCCAGCAGCGCCAGGGTCGGCGGGGCGTCGTAGCCGCCGCTGTTGTAGACGACCGGCAGCCGTAGCCCGGCCTCAGCCGCCAACAAGAGGCCGGCCAGCACCTGCGGCACCACGTGGCTGGGCGACACCAGGTTGATGTTGTGGCAGCCGGCGCTCTGGAGTTGCAGCATCATGGCCGCCAGGCCGTCCGCTTCCACCGCCGTCCCTTCACCGCCCTGGCTGATTTCGTAGTTCTGGCAGGTGATGCAGGCCAGGTTGCAGTGGCTGAAGAAGATAGTGCCCGACCCGCCGCTCCCAACCAAGGGCGCTTCCTCGCCGAAGTGGGGGTGGAAGCTGGCCACCACTGCTCGAGCGCCGGTGCGGCAAGCGGCCCCCGCGCCTGTGGCGCCGACCAGGCGGTCGGCCCCACAGGCGCGGGGGCACAGGGTACAGCGCCGCAAGCGCTGCCAGGCTTCCGTCGCCCGCCAGCGCAGCTCCCCTTGGCGGTGCAACCGCAGATAGTTGGGCTCCCAGGCTGTCGTCCCCTGCATCGCGCCCTACCAGCCTACCGGCACCTGCTGCAGGCGGCTCCTCTTGTCGATGAACGCGACGTAGCGGCGCCGTTGCCCAAACTCGTAGACCTTGCGGGTGATCTCCACATCCTGGCGGCAGTACTCGGCGACCTGGTCCACCTTGCCCTCGCGGAACCAGCGCACTGCGTCCAGCCCGTTGCCCGCCTTGCCCAGGCCCAACGTGGCTTGGGCTACGCTGTCCAAGGGTACCCTGAAGCCCAAGGCGCGGTGCAGGTGGTCCAGCATGTCCACCGTGGGCAAGGCGCCCAGCGGAAGCTGGGTGTACGGCTGCAGCACCGGGTAATCGAAGCGGAGCAGGTTGTAGCCCACGACCCGCTGCGCCCTTGCCAGTTCTTCCGCCAGGGCGTCCATCTGGTCTTCGGTGTAGACGGTGTAGACGCCGCTCAGACTGTTGTGGGTGACGGCCACCGACACCCGCAGGCGTTCCAGACGGCCCCAGCCGCCCACCTCGTGGGCCAGGTGCTGGGTCTCCACGTCCAGAACCAGGGTGGGGCCGTCGGCGCTAGGCACTGTGCAGCTCTCCGGGCGCCTCGTTCTGGCGATTGGCCAGGCGCTCCAGCCAGGTGCACGCGTCTCGGTCGTTGGGGTTGACCATGGCCGCGTTGCGAAACGCTTCATGGGCCCGGTCCCACTGCTGGCGGTCCACATAAATCAGGCCCAGGTTGTAGTAGGCATTGGGCGTGGCCGGGTTCAGGTCCACCGTGCGCTCCAGAGCGGCGATGGCCAGCTCTTGTTGCTCCGCCGTGGCCAAGATCGGGTTGCCCAGGTGGGCCACGGCCAGGTTCATCCACAGCATCGGGTTCCCCGGCGCCGCCTCGCAAGCCGCCTGCAGAATCGGCACCGCCTTGCGGTGCTGGCCCAGCAGGATGTAGGCCCCGCCCAGGTTGATGCAGACATCGGGGTGGTGTGGGGCCAGGCCGTGAGCTTCCTGCAGTACCGGCAGCGCCTGATGGGCCCTGCCGGCCCCCAGCAGCCGCGCTCCCCGGTTGATCAGCCGATGGAGCTCGGCGGAATGGTCAGGTTGTTCGCCAGGTTGGCGGTTGGGTGTGCCTTCCTTCACCGTCAAGGCCTCTCCTCGATGGGCGTTGGACGCCTACTCGTCTTCCTCCAACCAGTCGTCTTCGTCGTCGGCCAGCTCTCCCCACGAGGCAAACAAGGGGATGTCGATGCCGCTGTGGAAGTAGAGCATCTCCAACGCCTCTTCCACAGCGGACTTCTCGTCGTCGTCGCCCTCCTGGAGCAGCTTCTCCAACAACCGGCGGGCTGGCGAGCCGCCGATCTGACCCAGGGCTTCGATGGCCGCCAGGCGCACCTCGCTGTCGTCGTCCTGCACCAGGCGGATCAGGGCAGGCACCGCTTGGCGGTCCTCCAGCTCGCCGCTTGCCCGAGCGGCTTCCCGACGCATGGCCGGGTCGGCGCTGCTCAGCTCCCGCTGTACCAGGGGCCGCCAAGCCGCATCGGCGTTGCGCCCCATGGCGAAGACAGCGCTGACGCGCATGGCAGGGTCTTCGTGCCGGTACGTCTGCTCGATGAGGTCGACAATGCCGGCTTCGCTGGAGTAGGCGATGGACTGCAGGGCTTGCCGCCGCACCTCCAGCTCTTCTCCGCTCCGCTGGATCGTCGTCCAGAGCGCCCTTTCCACAGAAAGGCCCACGCTGGGGTTGATTTCGCCTAGTTCGCTCAGGAGGAGGAACTGGCCCAACCCTCTGGCCGCCGCCGCCCGCACCTGGGCCGAGCCGTCGTCCGCCAACAGGCGCAGGA
>JAAYZY010000652.1 GCA_012514615.1 Chloroflexota bacterium
CCGGGCCCTGGCTCGGCGTCTGAGGCGGCTGCAGAAGCGCCTGGGCGTCCTGGAGGTGCGGCTGGCTGGCCAGGGCTCGCCAGACCAGGAGACGGCTTGGCGAGCCGCCCTGGCGTCCGAGGGATTGGCGGAGTCGACGCAGTGGCTGGGCTGGGTGCCGACCTCGGGGTTGGCTGCCGCGGCTGCGGGCGCTTGGGCGGCGTTGGTTCCTCTGAGCGACGACCTGGTCAACCGCGCCCGTTTCCCGGTGAAGGCGCTGGAGCTGATGGCGTTGGGGCTGCCGCTGGCGGCCGACCCGGTGGGGGAGCTGCCGTACCTGCTGGACGGCGGCGCCTGCGGCTTGCTGGTGCCGGGCCAGGAGGAGGCGTGGGTTGCCGCCGTGGCCGGCTTCCTGGGCCGGATGGAGCAGCGGCAGGCCCTGGGGCAACGGGCGCGGGCGCGCGTGCGCCAGTGTTTCTGTTGGGCGGACGGGGCCGAGGCGCTTGAGGCCTTGTATGGGGGGCTGCTGCCCTAGTCGGTCAGGCCGTCTCGGTTGGCCCGGGAGCGCTGGCTGCGGCCGGCAGCTCGGCCTCGATCCAGATCTCCCCGAACATCTCCTCCTGGCGAACGGCGATCTCCCGCTGCTTGATCATCTCCAGCATGGCCAACAGGGTGACGATGATGGCCGTGCGGGTGCGGGCCTTGCGCAACAGGCGGCTGAAAGCGACGCATCGGTCGTCCGCCAGGTGCTGGCGGATCAGGGCCCGCTGGCCGTCTACGGTGACCTGTACCGCCGAGACCACCTCGGAGACGGGCGGCGCTGGCGGGGCCAGCTCCATGGCGGTGCGGGCGGCGCGCAGCAGATCTTCCAGGGAGATGCCTTCCAGGCGAAACGCGGTTGTCTCGATCTTGGGGGGTGGGGCCACACGCACATAGGCGTGCAGGCCCTGGTCCAGCCGTTCGGCCAAGGCCTGAGCGGCTTCGCGGAAGCGGCGGTACTCCCTCAACTGGCGCAGCAGGTCTTCGCCCACATCCTCTTCTTCGTCCTCTTCGTCCGGCTGGGGCGGGCGCGGCAGCAGGGCCACCGACTTGATGTAGATGAGCTTGGCTGCCACCACCAGGAAGTCGGCCAGGGCCTCGGGGTGGATCTCTTCCAGTTGGCGGATGTACTCCAGGTATTGGCTGGTCACCTTGGCCAGCGAAACCAGGGTGATGTCCAGCTCCTGCCGCTCGATGAGGGTCAGCAGCAGGTCCATGGGGCCTTCGAATACCTCAAGCTTGACCTTGTAGGCCACGTTATCCTCTTGCGGGGTGTGGTTGGCTGGCGAAGAACTCGTCGCTCAGGATGCCCATAATGTGCACGTCGTGGTAGCGACCGTGGCGGAAGAGCCCCTGCCGTAAAGCACCCTCGTGGCGGAAGCCAACCCTCGTGTAGCAGGCGATGGCCCGCCGGTTGAAGTCGTAGACATGCAGGGTGACGCGGTGCAGGTTCAGCGCGCCGAAGGCGAAGCCCAGCAGGGCGCAGGTGGCGTCGGCGCCGAAACCTTGGCTCCAGTACGCCTTCTCTCCGATGACGATTCCCAGTTCGGCGGCGCGGTGGGTGGCGTCGATGCGATGGAGACCACAGGTGCCGATGTGCTCCAGGTAGCCCCCTTGGGGGAAGGCAGCCTCGAGGTAGGGCGCACGGGCCACAGCTTCCGCTCGCTTCGCGTCGCGCCGACCGGGGTCAGGCTCGTGCACGTGGGCCTCGATGGCGAAATGGCGGTCAGAAGACTCCAACTGCCTCTCGAACCACCGCTCCTCCTGGGCCTGGGACATGGGGCCGTACAACAGAAGGTACTGAGTGACCTCAGGGTCGTTGAACCAGCGCAGGAAGGCCGGGATGTCGGTCCGTTCGATGCCTCGCAGGCAGGTGCGCTCTCCGAAGATCATGGGTAGCCTCCTTGTGCTGGGGCGACGTCTGGGGCAGTCCGGTCTGGGCCCCACGTGGGCCTGCCCCTGGCGCGGCCGTGGACTCCGCCGGGCCGCCACAGCCGTGCCCTGGGGCAGCCACCGCCGCGGTTTCCCAGCCGCTGCGGCGAAGGGTATCATGGCTTTCCCAGGGCGTCAAGTTGACAAGGTCAGCGCCCTGTGGTACAATGGCGGTGCGTTGGGGGGGCAATCCTCCCAGGCGCTTAGGGCCGAGGTAGCTCAG
>JAAYZY010000653.1 GCA_012514615.1 Chloroflexota bacterium
ATCGGCATCATCGACAAGTACTACGACATCAACGCCTTCCATGGCCTTCACGGCCGTGTCATCACCTACGCGTCGGGTATCAAGCTGGCCAATCCCGACCTCACGGTGATTGCCATCATGGGCGATGGAGGGGCCGGCATCGGCGGGGCGCACCTGCTGTCGGCGGCCAGGCGCAACCTGGGTATCACGCTGATAGTGGCCAACAACTTCAACTACGGTATGACCGGGGGCCAGCACTCCTGTACGACACCTCTGGAGGCGGTGACCGCTACCACGCCGCATGGCAACCTGGAAGCGCCCCTCGACCTGGTGCGAACCCTACAGCCCTCCAAGCCCAGCTTCTTGGGGCGTACCCATGTCTTCGCAGAAGGCCAGGTGGACGTGCTGGTGGAGGCCATAAGGACACCGGGTTTCGCCCTGGTTGACATCTGGGACTCCTGCATCGCCTATGTCGGTGGCCGCATGGCTCTGAACAAGCAGGCCATCGAGAGCCTGATGGAGAAGCTCGATATGCCGGCGGGCATTCTCTATCGGGGAGATCGGCCCGAGTACTCGGAAGCCTGGCGCGCCCTCTATGAAGAGGCAGGCAGGCGTACCGCACCGCAGGAACTCCAGGTGGTGGGTGGCAGCGCACTGGACCACAAGGTGGGGATCATCCTCGCCGGTGGTGCCGGGCAGAAGATTCGCTCCGCGGCCACGCTCATCGGCACCGCCGCCATCATGAGCGGTCTCAAGGCCACGCAGAAGGATGACTATCCCATCACCGTGCGTACCGGCCACTCCGTGTCCGAGGTCATCGTCTCGCCCAACGACATCCATTACTCCGGCATCGAAGACCCGGATATCGTGATTGTGCTGGCCAAGGATGGCTTGGCGCAGGTGGCGCGCAAGCTGAGGAAGTGTTCGCCCGCGGCTCGGGTATATGTCGACGAGGCGCTGGCCGGCTCCGTGGAGACTCCCGGTCAGGTGATAGCCCTGCCGCTCGCACAGACGGCCAAACGTGTGGGTAAGCTTGCGATCGCCCCCATCGCGTTCGGAGCGGTCCTGGCACGCGAGGGCCTCTTCCCGGCGAACATATTGGAGGCTGCTGCACGTGCCACGCAGAAGGAAGCGGTGGCAGAGAGCAATATCGCCGGCCTGCAGGCCGGGTTGGAGTTGTGATGAGCGGCGTGCGTGCTTCTGATATGCATTGAGTATGCATAGATTGCATGATCGCATCTATTGACGGGGAACTGCGTTTTCCGGTACTTTATCGCGCTAAGCGTTAAGCATAAAGCAAGGAGAGGCGGCGTGTCCAGTTACAAGATTGCCTGGCTTCCTGGTGATGGCATCGGCAGGGAGGTGCTCGAAGCCACCAAGATCGTGTTGGATTCCATACATCTCAGCGCGGATTATATTCAGGGGGACATAGGCTGGGACTTCTGGCGCACGGAAGGTGACGCGCTACCCCAGCGCACCATCGACCTCTTGCGTGAGTCCGACGCTGCTATGTTCGGGGCCATCACCTCCAAGCCGGCCAAAGCCGCGGAGACGGAGCTCACCCCCGAACTGCAGGGCAAGAAGCGCGTATACCGCTCGCCCATCGTACGCATGCGGCAGGTGCTGGATCTCTTCATCTGCCAGCGTCCCTGCAAGGCCTTCCCGGGCAACCCTCTCAACCACGACGAGAAGATCGATATCGTGGTATTCAGGGAGAACACCGAGGACCTCTACGCGGGTGTGGAGTTCTTCCCCGTGAACTCCCATGTTTCGGAGGCGCTGGCCGAGTACTCGATCAACTTCGCGCCGTACAAGAACCTGCCCGGCGACCAGTACGCCATCTCCTGCAAGATCAACACCAGGAAGGGCTGTGAGCGCATCGCGCGGGCCGCCTTCAAGTACGCCATCAAGAACAAGCGCAAGAAGGTCACCATTGTCCATAAGGCCAATGTGGTGCGCTTCACGGATGGTATGTTCCTGGAGGCGTGCCGCGAGGTGGCCAAGGAGTACCCCGAGATCCAGGTGGACGACGCCAACATCGACGCCATGTGCATGTGGTTGCTGAAGAATCCGCTGAACTACGACGTGCTGGTGGCACCCAACCTCTACGGCGACATCATCTCCGACCTGTGTGCGCAGATGGTCGGTGGGCTGGGGTTCGGCTGCTCCGGCAATATCGGCGAGGATATGGCCGTCTTTGAGCCCACGCACGGCTCTGCGCCCAAGTATGCCGGCCAGTACAAGGTGAACCCTCTCGCGTCCATTCTGGCGGCCAAGATGATGCTGGAGTGGCTGGGCGAGGTGCGGCATGCGGAAGCCGTGGAGGCGGCTGTGGCCGAGGTGATCGTTGAAGGCAAGGTTCGCACGTATGACATGGGTGGCGACGCAACCACCCTGGAGATGGCGCAGGCGGTGGCCGCGAAACTGTAGCGTAGGCCGGACCAGGGGACGGCTGAACGAAAGGGAGAAAGCATGAAGAGGACCACAGTACTGAGGAAGGCCATCATGGATCGCCGGGCCGTCGCGGTTCCGGGTGCGCACGACGCCATGAGCGCGCGCGTGATCGAAGCCTGTGGCTTTGAAGCCATCCAGGTCTCCGGCTACGGCGTTGCCGGTTCCTTCCTCGGCAAGCCCGACGTGGGCCTGGTGCAGATGAAGGACGTGCTGGACATCACCTGGAACATCGCGCAGGCGGTGAAGATCCCGGTCATGGCCGACGTGGACACCGGCGGCGGCAACGCCGTCAACGCGGCGTACATCACCGAGCGCCTCATCCAGATGGGTGTGGCGGGCATGAACATCGAGGATCAGGTCTTCCCGAAGCGATGCGGCCACATGGCCGGCAAGGAAGTGATCGACGCCGACGAGATGGCGGGCAAGGTCAAGGCCTGCGCCGAGGTGCGCGACGCGTTGGATCCCGACTTCATCATCAACGCCCGTACCGATGTCTTCGCCGTGGCGGGTCTGGACGAGGCCATCCGCCGCTGCAACCTGTATCTGGCGGCGGGCGCCGATCTCGGTTTCATCGACGGCATCAAGACCCGTGCAGACGTGGAGACGGCGGTCAAGGCGCTCAACGGGCCCCTCTCCGTCAATCTCATGGACGCCATCTCCGGCATGAAGAC
>JAAYZY010000654.1 GCA_012514615.1 Chloroflexota bacterium
ACCGCCGACATGCCCAGGCCGCCCACGCCGAAGACGGCCACCGTCTCCCCAGCCTGCAGGCGCGCCTTGCGCAGGGCGTGGAACGACGTGGCCGACGAGCACATGGCGATGGCGCCTTGCTCGAAGGGGATCTCGGGGGGTAGGGGCACCACACTGCGGGCGGGCATGGCGATGTACTCGGCATAGCCGCCGTCCCGGTGCTTGCCGATCATCTGGCCGTGCAGGCAGAACTGCTCTTGGCCCCGGCGGCAGTGGGCGCACTCGCCACAGGTGACCATGTAGTGCAGGCAGACCCTCTGGCCTGGCGCTACAGCGGCGACCTGCGAGCCCACCTCCTCCACCACGCCGGCCACCTCGTGGCCTAGAGTCTGGGGCAGGGGGCCAACCGACGACGTGCCCGCCCGGTAGTGGACGTCGGAATGGCAGATGCCGGCGGCGCAGATGCGCACCAGCACGTCCTGGGGACCCACGGCGGGCCGGGGGATGTCTTGCAGCTCCAGCGCGCGACCGATGGCCGTCAGGCGCACAGCTTTCATTGAGAAGGATCCTCCTTACGTTACCTGCCGGTGTGCGGCAGGCGAGAGCACGGCCTGCCGGGTGGACCGAGCGCCTCTGCCCCTAGCACCTCTTGCGGGCGGTCAGGCACATGAAGTCCCTGTGGCGATCCGAAGCCCGGACGGCTTGCACGTCCCCAAACCCTGCCGTTGCCAACGCTTGCTGCACTTCCTGCGGTTCATGCAGACCGATATGCTGGGCAAAGCTCCGGTGCTCCAGGGAGGTCCTCAGCGTGAAGCAGATCACTGCAGTGCCGCCAGCAGCGAGAACCCGGCTGCACTCAGCGAAGGCCGCTGGAACGCTCTGCCAGTAGAAGATGGAGTTCACGGTGCAGAGCTTGGTGAAGCCCGCGGGCGGATAGGGCAGCGCCTCGGCCGAGGCGCACTTCAGCTCCAGCCGGCCCTCTTGCACCAGCGAGCGATACCGCCTTTCGCAGAAACCGACCATCTTCGGTGAAATATCCACGCCAGCCAGCAAGCCCTGTCGGACGACGGAAGCGATCTGGCCCAAGAGGTAGCCGCCGCCGAAGCCGATCTCCAGCACTCGGTCATCAGGGTTCAGGGATAGGCTGCGAAGAGGAACGTCGTTCAGCGCGGCGTTGCGCCTGTTCCAGATGTGGGCTGCCAGGCTACCCACAAGGCCAGCCGGGCGGCCAAGCTGTTGCGCCACCATACGCGCCAGAGCCAACGGGTCCCCTCCTAGCGGTGGCCTTGGGGCAGAGCCGCCATGCTGGGCGTTACCCCTGCCGCCCCATCATGGGGATCTTGAGCCCGTGCTCCTGGGCCACGGCTTCGGCCTCTTCGTAGCCGGCGTCCACGTGACGGATGACGCCCATCCAGGGGTCGGCCGTGAGTACCCGCTCCAGGCGGGCAGCGGCCTCCGGCGTACCATCGGCGACGATGACTTGGCCGGCGTGCTGCGAGTAGCCGATGCCCACCCCCCCGCCGTGGTGGAAGGAGACCCACGTGGCCCCGCACACGGCGTTGAGCAGAGCGTTGAGGATGGGCCAATCCGAGATGGCGTCGGAGCCGTCCTTCATGGCTTCGGTCTCGCGGTTGGGCGAGGCTACCGAGCCGCAGTCCAGGTGATCCCGCCCAATGACGATGGGCGCCTTCAGCTCGCCGCGTCGCACCATCTCGTTGAGGATGAGGCCGAAGCGGGCCCGTTCGCCGTAGCCCAGCCAGCAGATGCGCGAGGGCAGCCCCTGGAAGCGCACCCGCTCTTGGGCCATCTCCACCCAGCGCACCAGGTGGTCGTCGTAGTGGAACTCCCGCAGCGCGGCCTCGTCGGTCTTGTAGATGTCTTCCGGGTTGCCGGAGAGGGCGGCCCAGCGGAAGGGGCCTTTGCCCTGGCAGAAAAGCGGGCGCACGTAGGCCGGCACGAAGCCAGGGTAGTCGAAGGCGTTGGCGACGCCGGCATCAAAGGCCCGTTGGCGCAGGTTGTTGCCGTAGTCAAAGACTACCGCGCCGGCGGCCTTGAAGTCCAGCATGGCCTGGCAGTGGCGAGCCATGGACTGCATGGAGCGCTGAGTGTACGCCGTGGGGTCGCTGCCCCGCAGGGCGACGGCTTC
>JAAYZY010000655.1 GCA_012514615.1 Chloroflexota bacterium
CGACAACTCGGGGCAGTAGGGGTGAGCAAAGGCGATGTGCGCCACCAGGCCGTCGCCAAAGAAAGAGGCCACTCGCTGGCGGGTACGGTCGAAGATCTGGTCCGGCAGCACGAAGTCGCCGGGAACGATCTCCTCACGCAGGGAGCCGCACGCTGTCAGGCCGACGATGCGGGGAACCCCCAGAACCTTCAGGGCGAAGATGTTGGCGCGGTAGTTGATCTCGTGGGGGAGCAAGTGGTGCCCTTCACCATGGCGAGTCAGGAAAGCCACGCTCTTGCCGCTCAGCTCGCCTACAAGGATGGGGGCCGAGGGGGGGCCAAACGGTGTGGGGATGCTCAACGTGCGTACGTCGGTGAGCCCCTCCATCTGGTAGAGACCGGTGCCGCCGATGATCGCGAGAGCAGGCGGGCGAACCTCATCCATGTGTGCCCCTCCTGATACAGCGCCCTCAAACACAGCGGGCAGTGGTGATGCTGCGCACACACTGCCCGCCCTGTGGAGAGTGGAGATGGCGGGAATCGAACCCGCGTCCGAAGAATTCGATCCAAGGTGGTGCTACAAGCTTAGTCGGTCAATTGGCTGTCGCCAGTGCTGACTCCGGCCGACAGGATGCAGCTCTGGCCATCCGATCCGGGTCTCCCCGTCTTTGGCAGGCCTCATCGGCATCGGGCCCGCCGCACCCCGCATTTGATGTCGCCGGCTTCGCCCCTAGCGGGAGGCGGAGCGGACCGACGTGGTCACTCGTGGTGACCAGAGCACTCACGTCGCCCTTAGGCGGCGATAGCCATTGCTGGCTGAGCCACCTTCGGGAATGCGAATGCCGTGTTCACTTTGTTGTTGGCAGTTATTGCCTTTGCTCCTTTTTAGCGAGGTGAAGCACCTCGGCTTGCCACCAAGAACCAGCCTTCCCCGTCGAAGCCTGTCATCCCCGTAGCCCTATTGTACCACAGATGACGAAGGACGGCAAGTGGGAAAGGCGAGAGGATGGGCCGCCAGCCGTCAGTAGACCGCCCCGGGGAAGGTGGCTTCGGCAGCATCCCGACCTACCTCGCGGAACATGCGCACGCCGCTCCACGGGCGGCCCAGGATGCCGTCGTGGATGGCCCAACTGCGCCCCCGCACCGTGAAGGCATGCTCTGGACGGCGGAACGGGGTGCTGCCATCGAGGCGCCGGTAGAGTTCGCCGCCGGGCTGGAACTCCCCATGAATCCACTTCATGAACTCACGGCCTTGGATGTAGCCGAAGCCGTGCTGTTCGAACAGGATGGCGTTATGGTAGGCGAGCGGTTCGAGCAGCCAGCGGCGATGGCCGAGGCTAGCCGCGAAATCCTCCATCAACGGGAGCAGCATTCTGGCGATGCGTAGCCCACGGCGTATCTGCCCCGGCGCCAACCCCGCCTGCAGCGCCTTGGCTTCTTCGTCTACGTTGCGCCGCAGGGCGCCGAACTTGGTCGGCAGGCTGCCCTCCACGTCCACGTGGAAACGGGGACCGGTGAGATCGTTGACGACGAGCAGCAGCACTTCGATCTGCCCGTGGGCGGTGTCGGTCATTTCCAGGTAGAAGACGCTGTCTTGTTCCTGCAACTCCCGCTTGACCTTCACAACGACGGAACCGGTGCCGGCCTCGCAGCGGAAGCTGACTAACCTCTCCCCCTGCTTGTTCTGCAGCAGGAACGGGTCGATGCCATGGTCTCTGAGGATCTGCGAAGGAATCACTCGGCGGTAGACCGCTTCCCGCGCCCAGGGGGGCAGGGCGTTGATCTGCCGCAGCGAGCGAATCGGCGCTTCACCGTTGGCGTGCCAGCCGCTGGTGGAAAGGGGTGAACCGCCCATCTCACCGGCGATGCCGGCGTTCAGCAGGAGGTCCGCCCACGATGGAGCCTGCTCCGGGGAGCGTTTCCTCACTCGCGCCACCCGCGTCTGACCTCCCGTTCTATCTGTCGTTCGGCGTCCCGCTTGGCGATGGTCTCTCGCTTGTCGTAGAGTTTCTTGCCTCGCACCAGCGCGATCTCCACCTTGGCGCGGCCCCGCTTCAGGTACATGCGCAAGGGGACGATGGTCAGGCCTTTCTCCTGCACGCGGCCAGCGAGCCGATTGAGCTCACGGCGGTGCATGAGGAGCTTGCGACGCCGCGTGGGGTCGTGGTTGTCGCGGCTGGCCGGATCGTATGTGGAGATGTGGCAGTTCTGCAGCCACAACTCGCCGTTGGAGAAGCCGGCGAAACCGTCTCGGAGGTTCACTCGCCCTTCCCGTACCGACTTGATCTCGCTGCCCACCAGAGCGATGCCAGCCTCGAAAGTGTCTTCTACAGTGTAATCGTGGAAGGCTTTGCGGTTGGTGGCAACCACCTTCACCTTCTCTCCCGCCTGTCCCATCATGGACGTCCCCTCTACGTCAGTTCGTCACTCCACTTGCCCGGTCAGATGATCCAGGGCGGCCACGAGTTGTGCATCCAGATCGCCCGAGCTGCTCTGAGCCCCCTCCGCCAAGGGCACGACCACTTCAGGCGTCAGACCTTGGCCCTGGATGGCCCGCCCAGATGGGGTGAACCAGCGCGCCGTGGTGATGCGCAACTGCGCCCCATCATCCAGAGTGTGGGCCACCTGTACCGACCCCTTGCCGAAGGTCGTCTCTCCCAGCAGGATGCCCCGCCCGGTGTCTTGGATCGCGCCCGCTACGATCTCCGAGGCGCTGGCGCTGCCAGCATTCACCAGCACAACAAGGGGCAGGCTCGAGTCGGCAGCCAGACCTCCGGGCTGTGCTGGGTAGCGCATCTCCTGCCCATCGCCGCGCTGCTCCACCACGATGTCGCCCTGGCCCACGAACTCGCTGGCCACGGCCACGGCCACATGGAGGTAGCCGCCGGGGTTGCCCCGCAGGTCCAGGATAAGGCCAGTGGGTTGCAGGGCCAACACCTCCTGCAGCGCCCGACGGAACTGCACCGGGGCGGCGGCGTTGAAGTCCCGCAGGCTAATGTAAGCCACAAGGCGGGCTTCCTCGCCGGCTGCCTCCTCCAGCAGGCGCGTCTCGATGTTGGGAATCTCGATGCGCGCCCGCACCAGGGTCACCTGGAAAGGCGCATCCTCACCGGCGCGCTGCACTGTCAGCACCACGGTTGATCCCTCGGGC
>JAAYZY010000656.1 GCA_012514615.1 Chloroflexota bacterium
AGTCCATGGGGTTGTAGCCCTGCAGCCGCACCGAGTGCTGGGCGATAGTCACCGGCACCTTGGGCACCGGCGTGTTGATGGTGATGCCCCCGAAGCTCTCCGCGCCCGGCGTGATGATAGCGGTCACGTTGTACTCATGGCCGTCCACGTAGAAGCGCTTGAGGTACCAGGGATCGCCAGGGCGCACATCCGGCTGATTGAGCGCCTGTTCCATGCCTGAGAAGGGCGCACCCAGGGCACGGCCAACGCGCAGTTGCGCGGTGCCGCCCAGGGCGTCCACCGAGGTCACCTGGACGAACCAGGGGCCCGCCGGCGTCGACGCCCCGCCCATGAACGGGGCTTGGGTGCCCGGGAACTGGGTCCCGTAGAGCCACATCCCGTTGATGGCCACGGTCTGCAGGCCCATGTTGCGGGGGATCAGGTCGCCCAGGTACCAGATGCTCAGGCGCGCGCCGGTGTCGGAGACGCTCTCGACGCGGGCCATGTGATCGAGGAACTGAATAGAACCACCCACCGGGATGTTGCGAGCATCAAGGCTGAAGACGGCCAGCTCGTCGCCGGAGAGGAGGGTGTTGTCAGGGTTGAGGGGCTCCAGCGCACCGCTGCCGTCGAAGTCGACATTGTGGCCGGTCTTAGTCGCCAAGCTCACTTCGCTATCCACGAAGACGATGTCCGGCGTGTTGTCGAAGTTGCCGTCCAGGCTGGTCAGGCCGTAGCCGTAGAGGGCTGTGGAGGCGGTGGTGTTCACCGTGCCGTTGGCGTTGAAGAGGTCGCCCGCCCGCATGCCCACCGGGAAGACGAAGCTCGTCGCGCCGGCTGGCCCAGAGGTGGGCCGGGGCCGCTGGTCCAAGAAGCGGCCCTGCATCAGCAGGTAGGTGAACTCCTGCATGATGGCCGGGTAGACGATGTCGGTGGTGGTGGAGTAGACGCCGTCGGCGTTGAGGTCCTTATCCCAACGGCCAGGCTCGTACCACATGCGGAACCAGAGCTTCTCGGCCGCGTTGGTGCCCCCGGCGTTGATCCGTTGGTACAGCCCCTTGGCCTGGTTCTCATCCAAGGTCTGCGCCTCATACATCCACAACGGATTCCAGGTGACGAAGTCCTTGCGCGGCGCTTCCAGCCCCTGGGGGTCGAAGATCGATGCCGGGTCCGTGTAAGGCGGGTCCTCAGGGAGCAGGCCCGTGATGGGGTCCGACACACTGATGTTGCCCGGCCCCTCGCCCTGCCGCCCATAGACGCGCAGCGTGCTGAAGGTGTTGCTGGCCGCGGGCTGCTGTGCTTCCAGCGAAGCCACTTCTTCAGCAGGGGCTGGGCCACCCAGCTCCTGTGGGCCAGCTCCCACCGACGACGGGAGGAGGCTAAGGACCATCATAAGCGCGATGATCAGGCCCAAGCCTTTCAGGACGCCTCTCTTCTGCATGTGACTTCCTCCTTCATGCTTGCCCATCCCGAGCAAACCCAAGAGAAATAGTGGTTGGGGAAATCCGCAAACGCCACACAGTAACCAATTCAGTTGCGCAAGAAGATGCCAGTAAGGAACCTAGGTGCGCCTGTCGCGCGCCATGAAGAGTTGGTCGGAGGACCGTCTGAGGGGCTGCACAAGAGCGATCCACGATGCACTCGCTACTCTACTTGAGCACAGTATATCACAGGTCGTGTACTATGTCAAGTGCTGGGCGGAGCCGAATCCGCCTTGTCAGCGTCAATGGGGAAAGGGGACGCTACTGCCACAGCCCCTACTCTCCAGGACGGAGAAACTGCGTCAGAGATACGTCTGCCCAGTGCCGATCGCCAGAGAGCTGCCGAGAGAGCCCTGCCGGAACGGTGATACAGTTGGATACAAAAGAACAATCTTCACGCCCATTGTACAGGAAAGGATGCCAAATGTCAACCGCTGGCCGACAGCCAAAGGGACGATGCCGGGAGGGGGCCGCCCAGGCCGCGGAACAACGGGTTGACATTTCGCTGGAAACAGTGCATAATGGTTTGTGATGGTTATGGTAACACGGGGAGAGTGTGAGGCCCTGTGGGAGCCGGCTGGCCGCTGGCCCCTGCGGCGAGAGGTCTCTGAGGAGAGTGCCATGAGCAAGACCACCCTGAGCGCTTGCCTGCAGCGGGCCCAAGAGGCCATGGAAGCAGAGCAGTACGGTGACGCCATAGAGACGGCCCGCCACATCCTGCGGCACTACCCCACCTGCATCGCAGCCTACGAGCTCATGGGCGAAGCCTGCCTGGAACAGGGACAGAATCAGGAGGCGGCCGACCTCTTCCGGCGCGTCCTCAGCGCCGACCCCCAAGGCTGCGAGGCGCTCCTCGGTCTGGCCTCTGTGAACGAGGCGGAAGGGGAGACGGATGAGGCGCTGCGTTACCTAGAGCTGGCTATGGACGTGCTGCCGGGGCACACCGGCATCCGCCGCGAGCTGCTGCGGCTCACCGCCGAGCAGGGCAACGCAGTCCCGTCCCGCCTGAAGGTCACCCGCCCGGCCCTTGCCCACACCCTGGCCCGCAACAACCTTTACGAACAGGCGATCCTCGAATACAGGACGGCGCTGGAGCGGGAACCCGAGCGGCTGGACCTCCTCCTGGGGCTGGCCGAGACGCTGTGGCACCACGGCCGACGCATCGAGGCCGCCGAGGTCTGCCAACAA
>JAAYZY010000657.1 GCA_012514615.1 Chloroflexota bacterium
GCCCGCCGGCTGGCCCCCTGCCGGAAGCCACCCTCTCTGGCCACAGCGAGCATCTGGGCACCTGCATCCTGGATGTCCAGTTCACCGGCTACGGCCTGGAGGAAGGCGACGTCGTCCAGGTGCTCTTGGGTACGCCAGAGTCCTACCCGGTGATTGCCCCGGTGCACCCCATGACCTACTGGCTGGTCACCGCGGTGGATGCGCAAGGGAGCGGGGAGTACCGGCGCATCGCTCAGAGCCCCACCCTGAAGGTGGTGGGCGGCCCGGCAGCGCGCTTCCAGGTGACAGCCCCGGCCGTCGTGGCCCCGGGGCAGCCGTTCCAGGTCATGGCAACCGCCATCGATGCCTACAATGAGAACCCGGCCAGCGGTTACCGAGGCGATGCCGCTCTGGCAACGCAGGAGGGGTCTGCCCAGGTGGAGCCGCGACCCGAGGCATGCCCAGGGCCTCACCGCCGGTTCCAGGCCCAGAGCAGCGGCCCCGCTCTGCTGCGCTTCACCGCCGTGGATCAGCAGAACGGGCTGGCCGGCTCCAGCCACTACATCTCCAGCGGCTCCTTCGACCCTTCAGTGGCCGGGTTGGGTCTCTTCTTTGGCGATATCCACACCCACGGCTATAATTGTGATGGCATAGGCACCATCGAAGACGCCTATCGCTGGGCCAGGGAGGCCCGAGCCCTGGACTTCGTTGCCCGCACCAACCATGCCGAAGGGGCCAAGCGCCGCTGCGTCGCCGACTTCTGGCCAGAGGTGATCCAGGCAGCCCAACAGTGGTACCAGCCTGGGCGCTTCGTGCCATTCCTGGCCTTCGAATGGGGCGGCTGGGACCTCTTCGGGGACAAGTGCGTGTACTACCGCGATGCCGAAGGGCCGATCCTGTCGGCCAGCGACCCGCGCAGCAACACGCCCGACCGCCTGTGGCAGGCTCTGGGGCAGCGGCAGGCGCTGACCATCCCGCACCACCCCATGTACGGCGGGCACACCGACTGGCGCTATCACGATCCGCGCTTCCAGCGCTTGGTGGAGGTCTACTCCACCTGGGGCCCATCGGAGGCCGGAGGGGAGACCAGCGTCCAGGCGGCCTGGGCGCGGGGACTGCGGCTGGGCGTTATCGCCAGCTCTGACGAGCACCGCGGTCAGCCGGGCAACCCCTGGGGCGGCCTGGCCTGCGTCTGGGCGCCGGAGCTGACCCGCGAGGCCCTGTTCGACGCCCTGTGGTCGCGGCGCTGCTATGGCACCACCGGCGCTCGCATCTTGGTGGCTTTCAGCGTCAACGGGCTGCCCATGGGCCAGGAGCTCACCGCCGCGCCGGGAGCCAAGCTGATGCTGCGGGCGCGGGTGGCCGGCGCCAGCCCCATCCGCGAGCTGGCGCTGGTGCGAGACAACGAAGATACTTGGGTCTATCGGGACTTGGGCCACGTGGCCGAGGTGGAGGTGTCCACCCATGCCCCCCAGCGGGGCGGCGCATTCTACTATCTACGGGTCACACAGAGCGATCGCCAGATGGCCTGGTCCAGCCCGGTGTGGGTGGACGTGGCCGACCGGGGCGAGCAGCAGGGCGCAGCGGCGAGACCTGCCGCCGCGGCAGACTCGGAGTGAAACCAACGGGGAGGGGAGCAGAAGGAGCTATGGGGAGCAAACTGCGAGGAGGCCTGATCGTCGGCCAGTCGGGAGGGCCATCCGGCGTCATCAACGCCAGCCTGGCCGGCGTGGTAGAGACTGCCCTGGAACACCCTGAGTTCACCTCGGTGCTCGGCATGGTGCACGGCATCGAGGGCGCGCTGAAAGAGGACCTGTTTGACCTGAGCCGTGAAGACGCCCAGACTATCCACGGCTTGGTGGGCACCACGGCTTCGGCCCTGGGTACCTGCCGGCACAAGGTGAAGCCAGCGGAGTACGGCCGCCTGTTGGAGGTGTTCCAGGCGCACAACATCCGCTACTTCATCTACCTGGGCGGCAACGACTCCATGGACACCGCCTACCAGATGGGCAAGTTGGCTGCCGACAGCGGCTACGAGATGCGCATTATGGGCGTGCCCAAGACCATCGACAATGACTTGGACCACACAGACCACACCCCTGGCTTCGGCAGCGCAGCCCGCTATGTGGCCATCTCCACCATGGATGCTGGCCGCGACCTGGAAGCCATGAGCACCTACATGAACGTCTCGATCCTGGAGACCATGGGCCGACACGCGGGTTGGCTGGCCGCTGCCGCCGTCATGGGCAAGCGGGACGAGTACGATCCGCCGCACTTGGTCTACCTGCCGGAGCGCACCTTTGACGAAGCGCAGTTCCTGGCCGACATCCAACGGGTGCACCGCACCATCGGCCACGTCATGGTGGTGGTGTCCGAGGGGATCCAAGACGCCAGCGGCGCCCTCATCGGAGCCAAGGGATCATCGGCCGTCGTGGATGCTTTCGGACACAAGGCTGTGGCCATGGGCGCTGGTGTGAGCCCCTACCTGGCCGACCTGGTGCGCAACGAGCTGGGCTTCAAGGTCATCTACAACCGGCCGGGCACTCTGCAGCGCTCCGGCACGCCGGGCCTCTCCCGCACCGACCTGGAAGAAGCCTACATGGTGGGGCGAGTGGCCGTGCAGAAGGCGCTGGAGGGCGTCACCGGGCAGATGGTGACGCTGGAACGCCACAATGGCGTCGGCTATCGCTGCACTTACGGCCTGGCCCCCCTAGACGTGGTAGCGAACGCCGAGAAGCTGCTGCCAGACGAGTTCATTGACGAGAGCGGTACCATGCCCAGCCACGCGTTTGTGGAGTACGCTCGTCCCTTGTTGGGCGACCCACTGCCGGTGCACGTGCGCTTGCACGGCGTCTCCGTACCCAAGCGCACGCCCACCTGGAAAGGCAAGTAGCACTGCCCCAACCCATCGGTGGTGCGGGGCAGCGAAGGAACGGCATCCCGGCGTCAGCCGGCCAGCGTCCAGCGATCTGCAGTCCGCCAGCCAGACTTAGATAGGAGGGTCACCATGTCCGAAGGGTACCGATTCAACCTTGAACAGTTCTTCCCCCAGCGGATCTTCCGCAAGATCACCGAGGTGCGGGTCAACCAGCCGCAGGTGGTGGAGGAAGTGGCGGCCAGCCGGCGCCGCCGGCCTCAGCTCACCAACGACGGCCGCCTCACCATCATCGCCACGGACCACCCGGCCCGCGGCGTCACGGCATCGGGCAACGATCCGCTGCTCATGGGGAACCGCCACGAGTATCTGGGCCGCACCCTGCGCGTCATCACCAGCAGCGAGTTCGACGGCGTCATGGGCACGCCCGACATCATCGACGACCTCTTCATCCTGGACTACCTGGTGCAGGAAGGCGGCGGGCCGTCGTTCCTGGACAACAAAGTCATCATCGGCTGCATGCAGCGCGGCGGCGTCGCCGACGTGGCAGGCGAAGTGGACGACCGCTTCACCGCCTACACCGCCGAAGAGATGGCCAACCTGCGCATGGACGGCGGCAAGATGATGTTCCGGGTGGTGCGCGACGACCCCCGCACCATCGAGACCGTGTGGTACTGCTCCCAGGCGGTGGACGAGCTGAACAGCTACGGCCTGACCCCCTTCGTGGAGCCACTGCCCATGGTCATGGAGAACGGCAAGTATAAGAACAACAACACCGTGGAAGAGCTGGTGCGCTTGGTGAGTGTGGGCCAGGCCCTGGGCGCTGCATCTCGCTACACCTGGCTGAAGATCCCGGTGGTGGAGAACTACGAGCGCGTGGCCATGGCCACAACCCTGCCCGTCCTCATGCTGGGCGGCGCTTCCCGCCACGACCCTGTGCCCACCATCCGTCAGTTCCACTACGGGCTGAGCGGGGGCGACAACATCCGCGGGGCCATGGTCGGCCGCAACGTCCTCTTCCCTGGCGACGAGGATCCCCGAGCCGTGGCCGTGGCCATCAGCGGCCTGATCCACGACAGGCTATCGCCGGAGCAAGCCATCGACCGAATGGCCGCGCGGCGCGATCAGGACATCGACTCTCTGACCCGCTTCGTCCGCTAGCGTCTGCAGGGTGGAGCGCGGCGCGCCGTGCGCTGCGCTCCACCCGCCCCCAGGGAGGTGTCATGGCCAAGTACTGTGTTCCCTACGGCGCCGCTGAAGTCTGTTGGACCATGGCCGCGCCGCTGCGTGTGGACGTGGTCAGCCCCAAGGACGTGCCCGCAGCCGACAACCCGGTCAAGGTGGTGGAAGAAGCGCTGGCAGACCCCTTGGGCCTGCAGTGGAATAGCTTCGCCGGGGTTCGCCGCGTGTCCATCGCCGTGAACGACAAGACCCGCCCGGTGCCCCACGACATCCTGCTGCCGCCCCTCTTGGCCCGCCTGGAACAGATGGGGCTTCCGCCGCAGGCCATCACGCTGTACATCGCCAACGGTACCCACGCGCCCATGACCCCCGACGAGTACCCGTCGGTGCTTCCGGCCGCGGTGTTGGAGCGCTACCGTGTGGTCAGCCACGACGGCGACCGCCTGGAGGAGATGGTCTTGCTGGGCGAGACCCGCCGCGGCACGCCCATCTGGGTGAACCGGGCCTTCTACGAGTCGGACCTGCGGGTGGTGGTGGGCAACATCGAACCGCACCAGTTCGCCGGCTTTTCCGGCGGCGTCAAGACCGCGGTCATCGGCCTGGGGGCGCGCCTGGCCATCGACAAGAACCACTCGCTCATGCTGGACCCCGCCTCGGAGATGGGCCGCTACCGCGGCAACCCCGCCCGCGAGGACATGGAAGAGGCCGGCGCACGGATCGGCGTTCACGTGGCCCTCAACGCCATCCTCAACATCCACGGCGAGGTGGTCAAGGCCCTGGCTGGCGACCCGGTGGCGGTCATGGAGGCCGGCGTGGCGGTTTCCCAAGAGATCTGTATGGTGCCGGTGCCCCACGCCTACGACCTGGTCATCTCTTCCCCTGGCGGGCACCCCAAAGACATCAACCTCTACCAGGCGCAGAA
>JAAYZY010000658.1 GCA_012514615.1 Chloroflexota bacterium
CCAGCCCGCGTACAAGCTGGACCCGGCGCTCCGCTCCGCCTCCGGTCTCCAGCTTCTGCAGGTGGAACTGTTCCCGCTGCTGCCGGGAGAGGTAGAGCCATTGCGCGCCCGCCTGGAGGCCCACGGCGTGCAGCCGGCTGGGCGCGACGAGGCCGACGACAGCGGCGAATGGGGGCGCTACCTGCGTTTGCAGGCCTCGGCTGAGGCTCTGCCGTGGCTGCTGGCCCAGCCTGAGGTGCTCTGGGTGGAACCCTACCGCGCCCCGGTGCTGTTCAACGACGTGGCCCGCAGCGGCGAAGCCCTGCAGGTTGATGCGGTGTGGGAAGGCCTGGGCCTCTACGGCAGCGGGCAGACCCTAGGCATCTGTGACACCGGGCTGGATGTGGGTAGCCTCTCCAAGCTGAGCCTCGATTTCCAGGGGCGGGTGGTGGCCACCTATGCCCTGGGCCGAGCCGGCGACTGGAGCGACGACCATGGTCATGGCACCCACGTGGCCGGATCGGCGGTGGGCAGCGGCGTCCTCTCTGGGGCCGACCCGACCAAGCAGCGCTATGCCGGCAGCTTCGCCGGCGTGGCCCCGGAGGCCAACCTGGTGTTCCAGTCAGCCCTCGACCGCTTTGGCGGGCTCACCGGCATCCCCGCGGACCTGGGCGAGCTCCTCGGGTCGGCCTATGGCCACGGCGCCAGGGTGCACGGCAACAGTTGGGGCGCTGATGCCAACGTCTACGACAGCATGGCCCGTCAGGTGGACGCTTTTGTCTGGGAGCAGCCGGAGATGCTGGTGGTGTTGGCCGCCGGCAACTCCGGCGCCGATGGCGACGGCGACGGCGCGGTGGACCTGGGCAGCCTGGGCACGCCGGCCACTGCCAAGAACGCCCTGACGGTGGGGGCATCGGAGAGCCTCCGCCTCAGCGGGCTGCCCGGCTTCTCGGTGACCTACGGGGCGGCTTGGCCCAGCGATTTCCCGGTGCCGCCCCTGCGGGACGACCGCATGGCCGACCAGCCGGCTGGGCTCACGGCGTTCTCGTCACGCGGCCCCACCGCGGATGGCCGCATCAAGCCGGACCTGGTGGCGCCGGGCAGCTGGATCCTCTCGGCCCGTTCCCACGATGAGAAGACGCTGCGGGCGAACTGCGCCAACTACTGGAGCTGCACCCCGGCCAACAGCCACTACGCCTTCAACGGCGGCACCAGCATGGCCGCGCCCCTGGCCGCTGGCTCGGCGCTGCTGGCGCGGCAGTGGCTGGTGGAGCGGCAGGGGGCGCCCAACCCCAGCGCGGCCCTGGTGAAGGTGCTGCTCATTGGGGGCGCAAGGGACCTCTCGCCCGGCCAGTACGACGTCGCGCCGCCGGAGGTGCAGGGGCGGCCTGACTTCGGGCAGGGGTGGGGCCGACTGGACCTGGCGGCCTCCCTCATGCCTCAAGGCTCCACTGTGGCTTGGTGGGATGACCACAGCGATGGCCTGACCACCGGGCAGGCGGTGCGCTACCAGAGCGCCAGCGAGACCCCCCTCTGGGCGGGGGCTGCAGGCGGCGCGCTGCGGGTGACGCTGGTCTGGAGCGACGCGCCGGCCGTGTCGGCGGCCGCGGCTCACCTGGTCAACGACCTGGACTTGCAGGTCATCGGCCCTGATGGCGCGAGCTACTGGGGTAACGGCGGGTCCGGGCCCGACCGGCTGAATAACGTGGAAGCGGTACAGCTCGATGGCGTTCGCCCTGGGTCCTACCAGGTGGTGGTGCAGGCCCAGCGGGTGGCGGTAGGGCGGCAGCCCTACGCTCTGGTGGTGTCTGGCGCTCTGTCCAACGCCTCGCCCACCGTGCCCCCAAGCCCAACGCCCAGCCCCACCGACACGGCTTGGCTGCCTCCGTCGCCCACGGCCACGGCGTCTCCTACTGACACGGGGGCCCCTGCCCCCACCGGCACGCCCACCGCGCCGCCCAGCGCCACCCACACAGCCACTGACGCACCAAGCCCGCTGCCCAGCGCCACCCACACGGTCGCCGCCGCTCCCACCGCCACCCTCACAGCCTCTCCCTCACCCACGCCAGCGTGGGTCTGTCAAGAGCGCTTGGTCAACGGAGGCTTCGAGGAAGGGGGGCTGGCCTGGGTGCAAGACTCGGAATACGACCTGATCAGCCCCTACAACCCCCGTTCAGGCGACTACAGCGCCTACCTGGGCGGCTACTTCGAGGCAGACGAGCGCATGCGCCAGAGCGTGGTTCTGCCCAGCCAAGCGGGCGAGGTCTGGCTGGACTATTGGTGGAGCGGCGCCACCGACGTGACCAATGGGCAAGCGGTGGACTTCTTGACGGTGGAGGTGCTGGACCTGGGCGGCGCGGTGCTGAGGCGCCTGGAGTCGCTCACCAACCGGGAGGCGGACCTGGAATGGCACCAGGCGCGCTTCCCTCTGGCTGGCCTTGCCGGGCGGCCGGTACAGGTCAGCTTCCACGTCGTCACGGGCCCCGACAGCTCGTCCAGCTTCTTCATCGACGATGTCAGCGTGCAGACGTGCGTCTGGGGCCCGGGCGCGACGCCCACCCCCACGCCTACGCTGCCGCTATCGCCCACGCCCACCCAGGCCCCGCCCAGCGAACGGGTGGTGGACGATCTGGATGCCGGCTTCCGCCGGGAGGGCCTGCGGGACGGTTGGCAGGAGGGCAGCGGCGGCGTTGCTGGGCGCTTCTGGTGGGTGGAGGCGCAGACCGGCCCCTTACAGCGTTGGGCCGAGTGGCGGCCAGACCTGGAGGCCTGCGGCCTGTACGCGGTGGAAGCCTCCGTGCCGCCTCTGGGGCAGGACACGGAGCATGCCCACTACGAGATCGCTCACGCCGCGGGGGTTGCCTCGGTGGCCGCCAACCAGGCGGCGGCCGCGGGCGAGTGGGTTCCCCTGGGTTGGTACGCCTTTGGCGGGGGTGGGGGCGACGAGTGGGTGCGCCTTTCCGACGTCACTGAGGACGCGGCGACCGGGCGGCGAGTGGCCTTCGACGCGGTGCGCTGGCGGCTGGAAGGGCCCTGCCCCACGGCGACGCCAACGGCTACCCTCACCGCTACGGCGCTGCCTACGGATTGGAGTCGTCGCGGCTTCCTGCCCCTGCTGATGCGTCGCGGGGCAGGGTGACGCCCTGCACACCCCCTCGCGCCTCGCGGAGCTGCCTTCGCCAGGGCAGGACCTGCTGAGCCCCCGCGGTCCCTCAGCGCCTAGTGAAGGGCCCTACTCCTATGGAACCTACAGATCGACGCCAGGGCCGGCGCGACGCGCGAGGAGCTCTCCCCAGCGGCAGAACTTGACTTCACCCTGGAGTTCGCGTATAGTGAAAGGCAATGCCGCGCCCATGGCGCGTGGAATGGGGAGGACCCCTTGTTCGTCTTCTTGTAGCGGCCTTCTTCAGCACAGAATCCATTGAGATGGGGTAGCGCCCCGTGTGGATGACGGCTTCTGGGATGAGCCGAGAGATGGAGTGAGACCATGCTGAAGAGGCTAGAACTGCTGGAAAAGCGGTACGAAGAACTGAATGGCTTGATGTCCGATCCGCAGGTGGCCACCGACCACGTGCGGATCAGCGCCTTGGCCAAGGAGCAGTCGGACCTGGAAGAGACGGTACAGGCCTACCGGCGCTTCCTGGCGGTAGGGAATGAGATCGAAGACACGGAGGAGCTTCTGCGCAGCGGATTGGATGCGGAGATGCAGGAGCTGGCCAACGACGAACTGACCGCGTTGCTGGCCCAGCGCGACGAGCTGGAGGACCGGCTGCGGCAGCTACTGCTGCCGAAAGACCCCAACGATGAGCGCAACGTCATCGTGGAGGTGCGGGCCGGCACCGGCGGCGATGAGGCTGGCCTTTTCGCTGCGGACCTCTACCGGATGTACACACGCTTCGCCGAACGCAACGGCTGGAAGTACGAGGTGCTGAGCACCAACGAGACCGGCATCGGCGGGTTCAAGGAGATCATCTTCACTGTCAAGGGCAAGGGCGCCTACTCGCAGCTCAAGTTCGAAAGCGGGGTGCATCGGGTGCAGCGGGTGCCCCTAACCGAGGCCAGCGGGCGCATCCATACGTCGACCGCGACAGTGGCGGTGCTCCCCGAAGTGGACGACGTGGATGTGCAGATCAGCCCTGAAGACCTGCGGATCGATGTCTTCCGCGCCCAGGGGCATGGTGGGCAGGGGGTCAACACCACAGACTCGGCTGTGCGCATCACGCACTTGCCCACGGGTCTGGTGGTCTCGTGCCAAGACGAGCGCTCGCAGCTTCAGAACCGCATCCGCGCTCTCTCCATCCTGCGGGCGCGGCTGTACGATGCCGAGTTGCGCCGGCAGCACGAAGCGGTTGAAGAGGCGCGGCGCTCCCAGGTGGGGTCGGGTGAGCGCAGTGAGAAGATTCGGACCTACAACTTCCCGCAGAACCGTGTCACCGACCACCGCAGCGGGTTGACCATGTACCAATTGGAGACTACCCTGGATGGCGACCTGCAGCCGTACATCGATGAGATGCATGCCAGCGAGCAGGCTCGCAAGCTGGAGCTGTTGAGCGAGACGGTGGCCGGTGGGTGAGCCCGTGCGGCGGCCGCCGCTGCCCGACCTTAGGGCCGCTTCGGCTTGGGGGATGGCCTGCCTTCAGGACGCTGGTTGCGACAGCCCTTCACTCGATGCCCAGCTCCTGCTGGGGCATGTGCTGGGGTGGTCGCGGGCGCGCGTCCTGGCTCACCCGGAGGGGCCTCTGGCCCCGGCGCAGCGTTCGGCCTTCTGCCGCCTGGTGGAACGCCGCGCCGCTCGGGAGCCGCTGGCCTACCTGACGGGGCAACGCGCCTTCTGGGGCCTGGAGCTCCGCGTCAGGCCTGGTGTGTTGATCCCACGGCCCGAGACCGAGCTGTTGGTGGAGCGCGCCCTGGCCTGGGCGCTGGGGCGCGGCGGCCGGAAATGGAGCGGTACGCTGGTGGACGTGGGCACGGGCAGCGGGGCAGTGGCGGTGGCGCTGGCCAAGGAACTGCCCGCCTGTCGGGTGGTGGCCACCGACCTCTCCCCTGAGGCGCTGCGGGTGGCCCGGGGCAACACCGCGGCTCATGGCGTGGCAGAGCGGGTGGAGTGTCGGCAGGGCGACTTGTTGAGCTTCGTCCAAGGGCCGGTGGATGCCATCGTCTCCAACCCTCCGTACATCGCCGCCCCGGTCCTGGAGGCCCTGCCGCCGGAGATTTCCCGCTACGAGCCGCGTGTGGCTCTGGATGGTGGGCCGGATGGCCTGACGGTCTACCGCCGGTTGATTCCCCAGGCGGCGATTCTGCTGCGGCCGGGCGGCGCGCTCTTCTTGGAGATCGGCCACGACCAGGCGGGCCCGATGATCGCCTTGCTGGGGGAGAGCTTCAGCGGCCGACCGGTGCACGGCTATCGGGATCTTGGGGGGCATCTGCGGGTGCTGGCGGTAGAGCGCGCCGGCCAGGCCGTGGAGACCGACTCATGAGGCCAGGGGGGCGGCGGCTGCTGGCGGTGGACGTGGATGGCACCTTGGTGGGCCCGGACATGGAGCCGACGCCGCGGGTGGTGCGGGCTGTGCGGCGGGCGGCGGAAGCCGGCGTGATGGTCTCCTTGGCTTCTGGCCGCGCCTTTGGCTCCATGGCTCGCTACGTCTCCCTGTTGGGCCTCACTGCGCCAGTCATCTGCTTCCAAGGGGCGGAGATCCGCGACGCCGGCAGCGGCTCGGTGCTGTACCAGTCGGCCCTGTCTCGCCCCTTGTTGGAGGAAGCCATCGCCTGGGCGGATGAGCGGGACCTGGAGATGACCCTCCACGCCGGCGAGCGAGTCTACCTGCCGGCGCTGCGGCGGGAACCGCAGTTCTACCAGTGGGCCTTTGGGCTGCCGGTGCAGGCGGCGTCGGATCTGCGGCTGGCCTACACCGAGCCGCCGCTCAAGTTCCTGGTGGTGGGCGAGCCGGCCCAGATGGACCAGGTGGAGCCGGCGTTGCGGGCCCATTTCGCCGGTCGCCTGCAGGTGGTGCGCTCGCACCAGCATTTCGTGGAGGGGGTGGCCCTGGGTGTCTCCAAGGGCGAGGCCTTGGCCTGGGTGGCGGCGCACCTGGGCATCTCCCGGGCGCAGACGGTGGCTGTGGGCGACCAAGAGAACGACGCCTCCATGCTGCGGTGGGCGGGCTTGGGGGTAGCCATGGGCG
>JAAYZY010000061.1 GCA_012514615.1 Chloroflexota bacterium
GATGAAGCCACCACGCCAACCGCGAGGGGATGGACTGCCTGCCGCCGACCTGTTTGGCGACACCGAGGCCTTGGCAAGCACAGCGCCGCTGCTGACCGTGGCCCTGATCGGCCAGCCCAACGTGGGCAAGTCCACCATCTTCAACCTGCTCACCGGCCTGAACCAGCATGTGGCCAACTGGCCCGGCAAGACCAGCGAGCGCCGCACCGGCATCGGCCGGCTGGGGGGAGCCCTGGTGCATGTGGTGGATCTGCCGGGCACGTACAGCCTCACCGCCGGCTCGGAAGAAGAGCGCATCGCCCGGGATTTCGTCATCCGCGGGCGGCCTGACGTCGTAGCCGTCATCGCTGACGCTGCAGCCCTGGAGAGGAACCTCTACCTGCTGTCGGAGCTGCTCTACCTGCCGGTGCCGGTGGTGCTTGGCCTGAACATGATGGATGTGGCTGCCCAGCAACAGCAACCGGTGGAGGCCCACGTGCTGGAAGCGGCGCTGGGCCTGCCGGTGGTGCCTATGGTGGCCACCCGCAACCAGGGCGTGCGGGAGCTGCTGGAGACGGCCGTGCGGGTGGCCCAACAACCTCAGACCTATGCCCCGCGCCGCCCGGAGATCCGCGCCGACCACGCCGCGGTGCTGCGGGAGGTGGGCCAGCTCATCGCCGGGCGGGTGCCCGCCCCCTACCCCGAAGAGTGGGTGGCCCTGAAGCTGCTGGAGGGTGACGCCGAGGTCAACGCCATGGCGCAGGGCATGTTGGGCGACGACTGGGCGGCGGTGCACGACATCTTGCGACGGCACGAAGACGCCGTGCTGGCGGTGGCCAGCGGCCGCTACGAATGGATCGGGCGGATGATGCGGGCGGCGGTGCGGCGGCCGCAAGCTGGCCAGGTGACCACCACCGACCGTCTGGACCGAGTGGCCACCCATCCGGTGTGGGGGTTCCTCTTGCTGCTGGCTGTGCTGGGGCTCACCTTCGGCCTGACCTACGCCGTAGGCACGCCGCTGCAGGGGCTGCTGGACACGCACCTGGTGCAGGCCGGCGCGGCCTGGGCGCGGTCGGCGCTGGCGGGAGCGCCGCCCTGGGTGGGCGGCCTGGTGGCCGATGGGGTGATCGCTGGCGTGGGCCTGGTGCTCACCTTCCTGCCGATCCTGCTGGTCTTCTTCGCCGTGCTGGGGCTGCTGGAGGATGTAGGCTACATCGCCCGGGCGGCCTACGTTACCGACCGCTTCATGCACGTGGTCGGGCTCCACGGCAAGAGCTTCTTGCCGCTCTTCTTGGGGTTCGGCTGCAACGTGCCAGCAGTGATGGCCAGCCGCATCATCGATTCGTCCAAGGCGCGGCTGCTGACCATCCTGTTGGCGCCGTTTGTGCCCTGCCCGGCGCGCATGACGGTGGTAGCGGTGCTGGCGCCGATCTTCTTCGGCATGGCCTCGCCGTGGGTGGCTGTGGGGCTCATGATCCTGACGGTGGCCATGCTGGCGTTGGTGGGGTTGGCCTTGCACGAGATCTGCTTGGGCGGCGAGCACCTGGCGTTCATCATGGACATGCCGCTCTACCACCGCCCAGATCTGCGGGCCATCGCCCGTTCGGTGTGGGACCGCCTGGTGGATTTCCTCCAGGTGGCCGGCAGCATCATCCTCATCGTCTCGGTGGCGCTGTGGGCGCTGATGGCTCTGCCCACGGGAGAGGTGGAGACCAGCTACCTGGCCACTTTCGGGCGGCTGTTGGCGCCGCTGGGCCAGCACCTGGGGCTGGATTGGCAGATGATGGTGGCGTTGCTCACCAGCTTTGTGCGGAAAGAGAACACCATCGCCACCCTGGGCGTGCTGTACGGGTCGGGGCACGAGGGCGTCGGGTTGGCC
>JAAYZY010000062.1 GCA_012514615.1 Chloroflexota bacterium
CAGCGCCTCAAACGTGAGCTCCCCAAGGAAGACCTCGGTGGCGCGTTCGCCGATCCCCAGGCGGTTCTTATCTTTGGGATCTCGGCTGAGGCGGTGGGCATCGGACCCTTGAATGCAACGCATCCGGCGCGGGTACTCGGGTTTGGCCCCGCTGAAGAACTGCGCCGTGGCAAAACGGCCCTTGCTCTCCAGGTCGGTCACCTCCAGGGCATGGAGGTTGGGGTCTTGGGTCCAGGCGATCTTGGTCTGGCCGCCCAAGGGCATCTTGCGCATGGCCACGCCATGAGTGGCGTTGGAGTGCGCGGCGATGACGATCCCTCCGTGCTCGGCAATGGTGCGGTAGGCGTTGAGCGGGTCCGTGGTGGCCCCCACCTCGGTCGACCCATCATCCAGTTTATCCGCCGGCACGTTCAGGGCCAACAGCACATGCTCCAACTGACGCACGGTCATGCTCTTGGGGAAGATGCCCAAGACATGGAAGCCGAAGGTGGTTGTGAACTCGAACCCGGGCAAGACCAGCATCTTGTCCATCAGGCGACGATACTCATCGAGTCGCCGCTTCTCTTCCGGGCGCATGCGTTGCAGCCTCTCCAGGAGGGTCAACTCCTCAATCTCCTGAAGCAGACCGCGGTAGCCGGCCACGGTGTTGTGATCTGTGATGGCGATGATATCGAGTCCCTTGCTTTCTGCCTTCTGCAGGAACTCCAAATAGGTCGCGCTCGGCTCCAAATAGTCGTCCGATGCCGGCGTGTGCACATGCAAGTCCATCTGCCACCACTTGCCGCCCGTTGTCTTCTTGGGTTTCTTGCTTGCCATAGTTTGTCTGATCTCTTGTCACTCTCCTTAGTTTGTGAGATTTGTCTGGCACGCCCACCCGCCGCACCCATGCAGAAGCGAACCGCCAAGCACCTTCCGTCATCCAGAGCGCGACAGGTAATCATACCTTACCCCGGTATCTTACCACAGAATGTAACCTGCGTCCAGAACCGATGCGCTGTCGGGGTCGGGCCCGCTGCCTCGCTTCCTGGCCCTGTCAGTTGACTTTTCGCCCCGACCCCTCTACAATGCCCATCAACTAGACCCCAGCGTGAGGAGCACAAGCGACCATGACCTCTGGCCACGCCCTCCTTGACGACCTGCCTGACATGCAGGGGCTGGATCCCCATGGCATGCTCAGACACATTGCTGGCCTGCCGAATCAGTGCCAGCAGTCCTGGGCCGAGACCGCCGATTGGCGGCTCCCGGCAGCCCTGACCCACCCCAGCCACCTGGTAGTGGCCGGCATGGGTGGGTCGGCCATCGGCGGCGACCTGCTGCGCACCTGGGCCGAGCCTGTCTGCCCGGTGCCCATCACTGTCGCCCGGGGCTACACGCTCCCGGCCTCGGTTGGCCCCAGCACCCTGGTGGTCGCCTCCAGCTACTCCGGCGGCACAGAGGAGACGCTGGCGGCCTTCGCCGATGGGCTGAGGCGCGGCGCCCGCATGGTTGCCGTCACCTGCGGCGGCCCCCTGCAGACCGCCGCAGCCGCAGCCGGCGCCCCCTGGCTGCCGATCCGCTACCCCTCGGCCCCCCGGGCCGCCCTGGGCGCCTCGCTGGCCGCCCTGCTGCGCATCGCCCACGAGGCGTCGCTGATCGCCAGCCCCCAGGCCGACCTCACGGAAGCCATCGACGAGATGACGGCCCTGCAAGAGGAGATCGGCGCCGCGACACCCCTGGCCGCCAACCCGGCCAAGCAGTTGGCCGCGGCGCTGCACGGGCACACCGCGGTGATCGTAGGAGCGGCCCACCTGCGGGAGGTCGCCCGCCGCTGGAAAGGCCAGATCAACGAGAACGCCAAGGCCTGGGCCTTCTTCGACGAGATGCCCGAGATGAACCACAATTCGGTGATGGCCTACGAGAGCTTGCCGGCCGTCAACAGCTCCGTGGCCGTCGTCTTCCTCACCGCGGCCGGCGAACACCCTCGCCACGGCATCCGCTGTGGGGCCACCGCCAGCCTGCTGGAACGCTACGGCATCGCCCACTACACGGTGGCGGCTCGCGGCCGCTCCACCCTGGCCCAGATGCTCACGGCCCTCCACTTCGGCGATTACGTGAGCTTCTACCTGGCCATGCTATACGGCCAGGACCCCACCGACATCGGCACCATCAGCTACATCAAAGACGTGTTGGCCAAGAACTGAAGCCGCAAACAAGCGGGGGCTGCAACGTTGCAGCCCCCGCGCCATGCACTCCCTCTGGCAACCGAGTCACCCGCGAGCATTCTCCACCATCTGCCGCGCCAGCTCGTTATGTCGAGCGACCAGGACTGGCAGGTCTACCCCCAACAGCTCCCCGTGCCACACCCGAGTATGGCCGTGGATCACCACCAAGTCGGCCTGCGTGGGCTGGCACAGCAGCAGCGCCGCCGCCGGGTCGTGGGCCCCGGCGTAGTCCAGGCGGTCCAGCCGGAAGCCGGCGAAGTCGGCTGCCATGCCCGGGGCCAAGGCGCCGATGTCCTCTCGCCCCAGCAGGCGCGCCCCGCCCAAGGTGGCCATCTCCAGCGCCTCTTCGGCCCGCAGCGCCTCGGCGCCATAGCGCACCCGCTGCAGCAGCAGCGCCTGGCGCGCCTCCGCCAGCAGGTGCGACGAGTCGTTGCTGGCGCTGCCATCTACCGCCAGCCCCACTGGCACCCTAGCCTGACGCATCTCGCAGACGCGGGCGATCCCGGAGCCCAGCCGCATGTTGGAGCCTGGGCAGTGGGCCACGCCGGTGCCCGTCTCGGCCAGGCGGGCGATCTCGCCGTCGTCCAGGTGCACCGCATGAGCGAACCAGACGTCCGGCCCCACCCACCCCAACCGCTCCATGAGGGTCACCGGCCGCACCCCAAAACGCTCCAGGCAGAAGCGCTCCTCGTCCAGCGTCTCGGCCACGTGGGTGTGCAGCGTCAGGCCGCGGGCCCGCGCCCAGGCCGCCGATTCGCGCATCAACTCTGGCGTCACCGAAAACGGGGAACAGGGGCCAATGACCACCCGACACATGGCATACGGCGCGGGATCGTGGTAGGCGTCCACCACCCGCTGGCAGTCGGCCAGGATATCGTCTTCCCGCTCCACCAGGGTATCGGGCGGCAGGCCACCTTGCGAGCGGCCCAACGACATGCTTCCACGGCAGGGGTGGAAGCGCACGCCCAGCTCCTGCGCCGCGGCGATCTCATCGTCCAGGCGCACGCCGTTAGGGAAGAGGTACAGGTGGTCGGCGGTGGTGGTACAGCCCGATAGGAGCAGTTCTGCCAGGCCCACCTTGGCGCTCACATAGGCGGCCTCGGGGGTCAGCCCCGCCCAGACGGTATAGAGGTCGCCCAGCCAGGCGAAGAGGCCAGCCGCCTCCACCTCCAGCAGGGCGCGGGTCAGGGTCTGGAAGAGATGGTGGTGTGTGTTGACCAAGCCCGGGATCACCACCATGCCGGAAGCGTCCAGCACCTGATCCGCTTGGGTTGGCAGGTCAGCGGTGGGCCCCACCTGCCGGATGACCCCGTCTTCAGCAAACAGGCCTCCATCCGACAGGCGGGTGCGGTCCGCGTCCATGGTCACCAGCGCGGCAGCATGACGCAGCAGCAGGGTAGACATGCAAGCCTCCTTCTCGGCGCCGCCTGCCCCAGGAAGCGCGGCCCGCGGCCTAGCGCTCTCCCCCTTCTTCCAGCACCTGCAAGTGCAGCTCCCTCAGCTGCTGCGGGGCGGCAGGCGAAGGGGCATTGGTCATCAAGTCCATGGCGCTCTGGGTCTTGGGGAAGGCAATGACCTCGCGGATGTTCTGTTCGCCGGCCAACAGCATGGTCAGGCGGTCGATGCCCGGGGCGATGCCGCCGTGGGGCGGCGCGCCGTACTGGAATGCGTCCAGCAGGTGGCCGAACTGAGAGCGGGCCGTCTCTTCGCTGATGCCCAGGGCGCGGAACATACGGCTCTGCAGCCCCTGGTTGTGGATACGGATGCTGCCGCCGCCGATCTCCCAGCCATTGGCCACCAGGTCGTAGGCCTGGGCGCGCACCCGGCCGGGGTCGCTCTCCAGCCGGTCCCACTCTTCCGGCTTGGCCGAGGTAAACGGGTGGTGCTTGGCCTGCCAACGCCCCTCGTTCTCGTCCCACTCCAGCAGGGGGAAGTCCAACACCCAGGCAAAGGCCAGCAGTGATTCCGGCCGCAGCTGCAGGCGGTCGCCCATCTCCAGGCGCAGCGCTCCCAGCGTCTCCACGGTGGCAGCCCAGGGGCCGGCCACCAACAGCAGCAGGTCGCCCTCCTGCGCCCCCAAGCGCTGCAGGATGCTCGCCATCTCCTCCTCAGGGACGAACTTGGTAATGGGCGAATGGACGCCCTCGGCCCGCAC
>JAAYZY010000063.1 GCA_012514615.1 Chloroflexota bacterium
GAAGAAGACCGCCCCCAGGTCCACCCCGCCGACCACCGAAGAGAGGCTGGCCACCACAGCCAGGGTGCCCAGCACACCGCCGGGGATCACCGCCCACCACTGTTCCCTCCTCATCAGGTAGATGCACCAGAAGCTCAAGCTAATGGCCCCCAAGAAGACCCCGCCGCCCACCCTATCCATGAGAGCCGGAGCCGCTTGCGACAGAGCGATGAGCATGGCGATGCCCAGCAAGACGATGCCGGGGATGAGGCCCCACCACTGTTCCCTGTCGGATACGAAGACGCCCAAGAAGGCCGCGCCGCCCAAGCCGAACACGATGACCCACAGCCAGGCAAAGGCGCCTTCCACCAACCCCAGGTTCTGGAGCATGAAGAGCAAACCCATCAGGATCAGCGCTGCCCCACCGAGAATCGCCACATCGAAACGCCGCTTCATGGTCTCTCATCCTTTCGCGAAATGCTAGCGAACGTCCACCGAGCTCACGCCGGTCTCCAGCTTCAGATCTACCCTGTGGATGGCCGTGTCGTAGTCGGGCGATTGGTAGATGTCGCCCAGGCGCGGGAAGCGCGTCGTATCCACCGTGGTGCCCGAGAGGCCGCCGGTGGAGCGGATGCGAGCAGCCACCCCTTCGGGCACGCGCAGCTTGAACGAAGCTGCACCCCCTTCCATCTCCACCTGGGTGTGGCCGGCCGCCGCCGGCAGCGTCACTTCCACAGCGCTTGCGCCGGTGCTGATCTCCAGCTCCCGCACCTGCAGGGCGCTCAGGTCCAGGGTCACGTCGCTGGCGCCGGTCTCCACCTCCAGCGAGAGGGGCACGTTCTGGTTCAGTTGCACATCCCAGTCTGGGCGGGCGTTCTGCCACCAGTTCCACGGGGCGGCAAACTGGACGATCCGCTGGCTGGGGACGCTCAGGTCCGCCTCCAGAACCCGGCCGTCCCGCTTGGTGCGATGCTGCACGCCGTAGGCGAAGGCGCCGGCCAAGAGCGCATCGGGAGCCGCGCCGCCGGCCACGTGCAGCGCGCCGACCCCGTAGTGCAGCTGGACCTTGGCCGCCTCAGCCCCTTCCAGCGGGATGCTCAACGTCTCCGTCTCCGGCTCATAGCGGCGGCCGCTGGCCACGCCCCAGACGATCCACAGGCCCACCGCGATGAGCAGCAGCGGCCACAACAGGCCCCAGACCTCCAGGCCCAAGAGGTTCCCGATCATTAGCGTGATGCCCGCCAACACCAGCACCGCACCCCAGAAGATGGAATCCCGCGTCATGGCAGTCCCTCCCGTGTCTCGCAATCGCTACTTGGCCTTCGGGCGCAGCACCGGCCGCACCAGCATCCAGACGCCCAGCACGATCAAGAGCACCGGCCAGTAGGGCTGCAGCCAGTTGGGCCCGCCCAAGAACGAGGCGAAGATGGCGAACATGATCAGGCTCACCAGGATGGTGGAGCCGCCCTCGCGCAGGCCGTCGGCCGTCTCCCCGTTCAGGAGCCCCCGCAAGATCACGCCCACGCCGGCAAAGCCGGGGATGAGGGCCCAGGCGTAGGCCCAACTGGCCCAGTTCCCGGTGGCGTTCTGCCAGTACAGGAGCAAGCCGATGCCGCCCACCAGGCAGGCCGGCACCGCCATGTCGGGCACGCCAGTAACCAACCCGATGAGCAGCAGGCCCCCCCCCACCGCTACGACGATGAGCGGCCATGAAGCCTCGATCTGCAGCCAATCGGCCAGGCCAGGCAGCAGTTGCCCAGCCAAGAAGGCCAACCCCAATAGAACCAGCACCAGGCCACCGGCCAGATCGGATCGCCGCTTCTTGTCCATGGTCATCCTCCCTCCCCTCCCCAAGGGGCGCCCGCAAGCCGTGGATCCTGCCCCGCCCCTATGCCTATACGGCGGGAGCCCACCCAGGGTCGCGGGCGCTTCGCTTCAGAGCACAGGCTGTGTTGCCCTCAGTGTACAGCAACTGCCCCGCCCCTGCATCGGACAACCGGTTAGCCCCTAGGCTGGTAAGGTGGTGAGTCTTTGCCCTGGCCAGGTGGCCAGGGGCCGCGACCGACCGAAGGGGACCACAGCGATTGACAAGCCACTCTCACCCTGGTATACTTCGCACACCTAAATACTAGCCGCTCTAACCATCTGGCGCCAGGCTTCACGGCGCCGGCGATGCAGAAGAGGTGGAGCCATTGACCGCCCCTGCGACAGAAGACAACCCCATCCTGGTGGAAGAGATCCAGCGCCTGCTGTTGGAGCTCATGTGGTATGAACGTCGGCGCTTCTCCCAAGAGCTCAGCCAGCTGGGTCTGACCATGCCCCAACTGGTTACCCTGAACCTGCTGCACGAGGCCGAGGGCAACAGCCCCATCGGTGCGTTGGCCGAAATGGCCCAGCAGTGTTCGGCCACCATGACCGGCATCGTGGACCGCCTGGTCCGTTTGGCCCTTGTGGAACGGCGGCGCTCGGCCCGCGACCGCCGCTCGGTGTTGGTGAGCCTCACGCCGGCAGGCCGGGCGCTCATCGAAAGGATCCACGTCCTGCGCCGGGAGCGCACTCAGCGCATCCTGGCCCACCTGTCGCCGGACGAGCGCGCCCAAGCGCTGCTCATCGTGCGCGCCTACATGGAGGCGGCGCGGGCAGAAGACGAGGCGACGGAACCATGCCGCTGACGGCCGCGGGGCCTGGGGACGGGCGTCTCGCCGCCCCGGGGCTCGTCTCGGCGGCCCCTTGCCCAGACTACGACCTGGCGCGGGTGCGCCAAGCCCTGCGCGACCTCTTGGCTCCCTGGGGCGGCATGGCCGGCCTGGTGCGGCCGGGCCAGCGCGTGCTGGTAAAGCCCAACCTGCTGGCGGCGCGCCCCCCCGCCGATGCGGTGACCACCCACCCAGCCCTGGTGCAGGCGGTGGCCGAGGCGGTGTGGGCAGCAGGCGCCTTCCCCTTCATCGGCGACGCGCCCGGCGCCCCCACCACCGCCGCCACCCTGGAGCGGGTCTACCGCATCACCGACATGGCCGGCGCGGCGGCCCGGAGCGGCGCTCCCCTGAACACCGACACCGACCGCGGCGAATGGGCCAACCCTGACGCCCGTTGGCTGCGGCAGATCCCCATCTGGCGCGCCGTGGCCGACGCCGACGCTATCGTCAGCCTTTCCAAGCTCAAGACCCACAACCTCACGGTGATGACCGGTGCGGTGAAGAACTGCTACGGCCTGATCCCCAGCCCCGACAAGACGCAACTGCACATGCGCTGGCCCCGGCCCGATGACTTCTCCGAGATGCTGCTGGACCTCTGCCTGCGAGCCGAGCCCGTTCTGCACCTGATGGACGCGGTGGTAGGCATGGAAGGCGACGGCCCCTCGGCCGGGCGGCCGCGGCAGGTGGGGGCGCTGTTGGCCAGCCGCGACGCCCTGGCCTTGGATGTGGCCATGGCCGCCCTGGTCGGCTGCCGACCGGCGCTGGTGACCACCACCGCTGCCGGCCTGCGCCGCGGCCTCACCACGGCCCGGCCCGAAGACCTGCCCTGGGTTGGCCCACCCTGGCAAGAGCTGCAGGTGCAGGGCTTCCGGCCGGCCAGCGCCTGGCTGGTGAACAACCCGCTCACGCTGCAGCTGTTGGGTCTGGGGGGGCGGTTGGTGGCCCCCCGCCCCCACGTGGGCCCCCGCTGCATCGGCTGCGGCGTCTGCGCGCGCCACTGCCCGGCCGACGCCATCGTCATCCGGGACGGCCGAGCGGTCATCGACCGCGGCCGCTGCATCCGCTGCTTCTGCTGCCAAGAGCTGTGCCCCGAACAGGCCATGGAGGTGCAGCGGCCGGGCCTGGCCGACTGGGCGACCCAACGTCTCACGTCGTTGCGCCGCCCCTGAAGGCCAGACGGCGGTTGGGGCACCCCTTTGCCCGACGGGGGAGCCAGCAGCCGCGAGGGTTGCCCCCGCGTTGACGCCTCCAGAAGGCCATGTTACAATAGCCAGGTGTCGTTGGGCAGGCCAAGCGCTTCTTCAC
>JAAYZY010000064.1 GCA_012514615.1 Chloroflexota bacterium
CGATATCCAGGGAGAAGAGGCCGAGCAGGGCGTTCAATGGGTTAAACACGAGTGGCTGTTCTCCTGCGCCAGGCTTGGTTTGTGCAAAGGCTTCCGCCAGGCGGAGCCGGGTACCCGACAGAGAACGATTATACACCAACTGGGGTGCAATGCAAAACCTGGATCAGACGGGAAGTTGACAATTGGGGGGCGTTCCTCTATCATGCGCCCAGACACGCCCATCGCCGCCCGGTTGCCGCACGCCGCCAGAGGGGCAGGTTCCCATGGCCCTTTCCGCCCATCACATGCAGCAAGCCGCCCACCCCAGCGCCCTGCGCTTGGAGCCGTGGGCGCGGCAGTGGGCGGCAGGCGCCCTGGGGCTGGTGGGCCTTGCCTTGCTGCTACACCGCCTGCCTCTCCTGGCGGCAGCGGCGTTGGCCCTGGGCGGCGTCTTCGCCCTGGCCACCCTGGCCCGGCCCTGGCTCGCCTTGCTGGTGCTGCCATGGGTTGTGCCATTTGGCTCGTTGGTAGAGTTCCCCCTGGGCATCATGACCGTTGGCGCCACCGAGCTGGCCATCCTGTGGGCCGTGGCGGTCTGGATGCTCTCCTTCTGCCTGCATCGAGACCGCCGCCTGCTCTGGCCATCGCTCACGCTGCCGTTCTGGCTCTTTGCCGGCGCGACGCTCCTCTCCCTGACCCAGAGCCTCTCGCTCCAGCACAGCCTCAAGGAGCTGCTCCGCTGGGCGGAGCTCTTCCTGGCCATGCTGCTGGTCCGCAACACCCTGGGTCAGGGCCCCCGGCCCAAGTGGCTGCCCCAGGCGCTGGTGGGCTCCCTGTTGGCCGCCGGAGCCCTGTCAGCCATCCAGGGGATCGTGCAGTTCTTGGGCCGCATCGGACCGCCTGGGTTCCTCCTATTCGGCCGTTTCATGCGCGCCTACGGCACGTTCCAGCAGCCCAACCCCTACGGCGGGTACCTGGGGCTGACCCTGCCCCTGGCCTTCGCCTTGCTCCTTGCCATCAGGGCGCGCCCATTCAGGGCGCCGTTGGGGCGCTTGGCTGCCCTGCCGGCCGCGGCGCTCGTCGGCTCGGCCTTGCTCATGACCTGGTCCCGCGGCGCATGGGTGGGCGCCGCCGGTCTCTCGGCGGTGGCTATCCTACGCAACCGTCGGGCCGCGCTGGCCTTTGGCGGGGTGGCCGTGGTCGTCGCGCTGCTGGTTGTCCTGGGGGCGGCGGGCGTCATGCCCCCGGCCATCACCCAACGCTTCGCAGGCCTCGGCGACTACTTCGGCATCCGCGACGTGCGCGGCATCCCGCCCACCGATGCCAACTGGGCGGTGCTGGAACGGTTAGCCCATTGGCAGGCCGCCTGGGCCATGGTCAGCGACCATCCCTGGCTGGGCGTGGGCCCCGGCAACTACGTCGCCGTCTACCCAGCCTATGCCCTGCCCTTCTGGCGCGACCCTCTGGGCCACGCCCACAACATCTACCTCAACGTGGCGGCGGAGATGGGCCTGGTGGGCTTGGGCGCCTACCTTCTGTTCTGGATCTGGGCCTTCGTCGCGCTGTGGCGCGGTCTGCGCCGCGCCGCCGGCCTGCGCCAGGCCATCCTCTTGGGTGCAATCGGCGCGCTGGTGCACCTCCACGTGCACAACTTCTTCGACAACCTCTACGTGCACGGGATGCCGATCCAACTCGGGGTGCTGCTGGGCCTGGCCCTGTGGGCCGGCTGCAGCACAAGCGAGGCCGGTCCCCAGGGCAGCTGCTCCCTGACCGGCCAAGGAGACAGTTGACAAGATAGAACACCCGTGCTATACTGAGGCTGTGATTGCCCAACGGCAATTGCGGTGGGCACGGCAGCGATGGACCCGCACGGGGAGCACGGTTCCAGGATAAGGAGACGAGCAATGGCTGAAGATGGGCGACGCAAAGCGCTGGAGACAACGCTCAGTGCGCTGAAGCGGAAGTATGGCGAAGGCGCTATTATGAAACTGGGTGAGAGCAGCGGCCTGAATGTGGATGTCATCCCCACCGGCTCTTTGGCCTTGGATATCGCCTTGGGCGTAGGCGGCATCCCCAAGGGGCGGGTGACCGAGATCTACGGCCCCGAGTCTTCGGGCAAGACGACCCTTTGCCAACACATCATTGCCGAAGCCCAACGCATGGGCGGGGTGGCGGCCTTCATCGACGTGGAGCACGCCCTGGACCCCCTGTACGCCCAGCGGTGCGGGGTAAACACCGATGAGCTGTACATCTCGCAGCCAGACACCGGCGAGCAAGCCCTGGAGATCGCCGAGGCGTTGGTGCGCAGCGGCGCGGTAGATGTGGTGGTGATCGACTCGGTGGCAGCCCTGGTCCCCCGGGCGGAGATC
>JAAYZY010000006.1 GCA_012514615.1 Chloroflexota bacterium
AAGCTGCCGGCGCTCACATAAGGGGAAAACGAACATGAACTTCATGGGCATCGGTCCGATGGAGCTGGTCTTCATCTTGATTCTGGCGCTCATCATCTTCGGGCCGCGGAAGCTGCCGGAGATTGGGCAGTCGGTGGGCAAGGCCCTGCGCGAGTTCCGCACCATGTCGGAAGACATGCGCAGCCAGTTCGACTTGGGCCTGGGCGAGAGCGAGAGCAAGGCCGCCGAGAAGCCCGCGGCCAAGGCAGAAACGACCGCGTCCCCAGCCCCAGCCGCGACGGACAAGCCTGCTGCAGACCCGGCGGCGCAGGAGGCCGAAGGCGACGACGGCCAGCCGGCCAGCGCGCCCGCGCAGACAGACGCAGAGGGGGAGGCCCCGGCTGCGCCAGGCGGGGATGCACCCGCTGGCGGGGCCCCGGCCGAACCGACGGAAGCCCCAGACGGGAGAACGGCCCCGGGCGACGTGCAGACTGTCACGCCCCCTGAGGCGGAAGCAGCCGAGGCGCTCTCGGAGGATGACGCGGCCAAGGGCGAAGTCGCCGTGTCGACAGAAGGTTGAGGACCACGGGTGACGCTGCATGATTGAACCGTACCGCGAGCCAAGCGAAGCAGAAGCCGAAGGTGGCCCCGAACTGACGATCATGGAGCACCTGGAGGAGTTGCGGTCGCGCATCGTCAAGGCCGGCATTGCCCTCATCGTGTGCACTATGCTCAGCCTCACCTTCACCCGATACCTGCTGGAGTTGCTCATCCAGCCCATGGGCGACCGCTCGCCGGTGGCGCTGCGCCCCACCGAGACCATCATCATCTACTTCAAGATCGCGCTCATCAGCGGCCTGGTCTTCGCCATGCCGTTCATCCTCTACCAGATGGCACGCTTCGTCATGCCCGGCCTGACTGGCAAGGAGCGGCGGTATCTCTTCGTGCTGGTTCCGGCCGGCACCCTGCTCTTCGCCACTGGCGTGGCCTTCGCCGGCCTGGTCACGCTGCCCTTTGCCATCAAGTACCTGCAGGGCTTCCTGGCCGATCTGGTAGCGCCCACCTACTCCATCGACTACTACATCTCGTTCGTCACCACCATCCTCTTCTGGATCGGCTTGGTCTTCGAGATGCCGCTGATCATCGCCTTCTTGGCGCGCCTGGGCATCGTCTCCCCCAAATTCCTCAGCAAGAACCGCAAGTTCGCCCTTCTGATCATCGCCGTCTTAGCCGCTATGATCACCCCCACGCCAGACCCATTCAACATGACCTTGGTGATGCTGCCGCTGTTCGGCTTGTACGAGGTGGGGGTTCTGTTGGCCCGCCTGACCTACCAACCGCGCACGGCGCCCCAGCCGGAGCCCAACGCCGAGGTGAAGAAGAGCTGAGCCAACGTCCCGGCAGGCGAACTGCAAGCCAAGATCATCACAGAGTCAGTGAAGGAGAGAATGGTTCGATGAAGAAGGACCGAGTGCTCATCATGGGCGCCGCCGGGCGCGACTTCCACAACTTCAACACCTACTTCCGCGGGAACCGTTCCTACCAAGTGGTCGCGTTCACCGCCACCCAGATCCCCAACATCGAAGGGCGCGTATACCCGGCCGAGCTGGCCGGCGAGGGCTACCCTGATGGGATCCCCATCCACGCCGAAGCGGACCTGGACAAGCTCATCCGCGAACTGGACGTAGACCACGTGGTTTTCTCCTACAGCGACATCTCCCACAGCTACGTCATGCACAAAGCCTCCCAAGTGCTGGCCGCGGGCGCCAACTTCTGGTTCTTGGGCGGCAAGCAGACCTTGCTGGCCAGCAGCAAGCCGGTGTTGTCGGTCTGCGCCGTGCGCACCGGCAGCGGCAAGAGCCAGACCACCCGCCG
>JAAYZY010000065.1 GCA_012514615.1 Chloroflexota bacterium
GCCCAGGGGCGCGGCCAGCCGCGCTACAGCCCGCTGATGATCAGGAACATGGACCCCAGCATGTAGAGCGAAGCCAACTTGAACAGCACGAAGTTGAGCTTGGGCGTGGCGTGAACGACGCTGGCCAGGGCAAAGACCAGCAGCATGGCCCCCAGGAAGACGGCGATGCTCATGTACACGCCGCCCAGCCCGGTGAGCCAGGTGGCCCAGAGCATGACCAAGGTGGCCACGCTGGTGGAGATGCCGATGATGAAGCGAGTGGCCCGCACCCCGTAGACGTTGGGGAAGACCGGCACGCCGGCCCGACCGTAGTCTTCGGCGTACTTGATGCTGAAGGTCATGATGTGGGTGGGGATCCAGGCCAGCACAGCCAAGGCCAGCAGCAGGCCGATGCCGTCGATCTGGCCCACGGCTAGGGTGCGGCCGGCCAGCACAGGCATGCCTCCGGAGATGCCGCCCCAGAGGATGGACCAGGGTGTGCGCCGCTTCAGCCAGACGGTGTAGACCACCACATCCAGGAAGACGCCGGCGAAGATCACCGCGCCGGTGAGGGGGTGGAGCCACGCGCCCCAGGACACCCCCAACACGGCCATGGCCAGGCCAAGCACCCAGGCTTCTTGAGGGCCCACAGTGGCGCGGGGCAGGGGCCGCTTGGCCGTGCGGGCCATACGGGCGTCGATGTCCCGGTCCAAGGCCATGTTCAGCACCGTGCTGCCGGCCACAGCCAAGAATAGGCTGCCCAACACCGCCGCGATGGTGGGCCAGAGGCGTTCGGCTTGGCCGGCGCTGGCGTAGCCCGCCAGCCCAGTGACCAGCAAGAGGCCGGTCTGCAGGCTCTTGGTCATCTGCCAGTAGGCCCGCAGCCGTCGCCAAAGCGGGACCTTGCCCTCGGTGAGGGCGGTGGTGGTAGGTTCAGTCATCGCACCCATACTCCTGGTGGGACGAAGGTGATGTCGTCGTGGGCTGCCGCGGCGCTTCCTCGGCAGCGCCCCCCATTATACCCCTATTCGGCATCCCGCGCACAGCGGAAACCCACGCTGGGGCTGGCGTACTCCGGCCCGGCGTTGTTGCGCGTCCAGATGCGCAGGTTGTAGGCGTAGTCCACGTAGCTGCCGCCTCGCAGCGTGCGGTAGTGGGCGCCCTCGTGCACGTCGCCGGTCCATTGCCAGATGTTGCCGGCCATGTCGTACAGCCCGTAGGGGCTGGGGGAATCCAGCGTCTCGTAGCCGCTGTAGGCGCGGCCGTTGTAGAAGCCCACCGGCGTGGTGCCGCCCTGGCCGCCCAGCAGCCGCTGCAGCAGGGTGTGGCTGCTGACGAAGTTGGCGTTGGCCATGGCGATGTCGTGCCCCCAGGGGTAAGGCCGGTTGTCGGCGCCCCGGGCCGCCTTCTCCCACTCTGCTTCGCTGGGCAGCCGCCCTCCGACGAACTGGCAGTAGGCCTGCGCCCCAAACCACGAGATAAGCGTCGCCGGGTGGTTCTCGTACCCCGGCTCCACCGACCAGCTAGCGCCATCCCAGATGAGCCGTTGGCCGGCCTCGTTGGCCTGGAGGTGAGGCTGATGGCCCGCGGGGATCTCCCGCTCGTGCCGGTGGCCGAGGTAGGGATCGCCGGGGTAGGGTCCTGTCACCTTGGCCCCTTCCAGGCGCACCTGGCCGCTGGCCAGGGCTTGGTTCAGGTAGCTTGCGTACTGGGCGTTGGTCACCAGGGTAACCATGACCTGGTAGTCGTAGTCCAGCGCGGCTGGACGGTCGTGCTGACCCTGGACGAACGGCCCGGCTGGGATGGCGGCCCACGCCTCTGGTTCCACCCCCGTCTCGATGTACGGCGTCGGGCCGCTGGGGGCTGCCGGGGCGGCGCAACCGGCCAGCAGCAGCGACAGCGCCAGGAGGGACAGGAGGCAGCGCCTCATGACAGCACCTCCTTCCCGGCCTCTTCAGCCAACTCCTGCCTCCAGCGGCCCCGGGAGCGGAACAGGTCTACCAGCCGCCACACCATCAGGCTGGCCAGGGCGACTAGCACGACGCCCAGGCCTAGGTCGGCCAGGAGGATGACGGTGTTGACCAAGGGGGCCTGCGCCGCCTCGCTGACCCACAGCCGCTTCATGGCGAAGACCATCATCGCGGCGAAGGCCAGGTCGGAGAATACGATGACAGACCAGCCGAACGCCTGACGGGCGCGTCCCTTCAGGCCGGCCAGGTCGGCGTAGTAGAGCAGGATGATGGTGGCGATGATCCCTGAGAGGATGTGCCAGTGGCCGGTGAGGATCACCCGCTCTTCCCGCAGCGGCCAGACGCGGAAGATCTCATCCAGCTTGGCGGCCATGTAGATGCCCGGCCCGGAGACGGTGAAGTTCATGAAGACCATCTGCCAGAGGGCGCCGAAGCGCAGCGGGTCCTGCAGCAGGGCTCGCAGCGCCTGGCCAAGGCCGCCCTTGGCCAGGCCCTTCTCGGCCAGCCCCTCGGAGATGAGCTTGCGGAAGCCGAAGATGACCAGCAAGAGCGCGGCCAGCATCACCAGGGTGGAGCCGCCGTAGATGATGGTGTGAGCCGCTTCGCTGACCACCACCGACCAGGCCCCCACGGTGACCACCACGGTGCCCACGATCATCAGGGGCATGGCGGCCTTGTGCAAACGGCCGCGGAAATCCAGCCAGCGGCCGATGATGAGGGCCAGGGCGATGGCGATGAGGGTGAGCATGATGTGCAGGTGGCCGATGATGGCCTGCTGTAGGGCCGTCTTGTTGGGCTCCCGCAAGATGTCTTCGGCCAGGAATGTCTCGTGCCCCTGGCCCCAGTAGGAGCCGGTGACCGCGCCGAAGAGGGCCGAGCCCAGGGTAGAGACTGCCATGGCGAAGAACGCCAGCCGCTCCAGGCTGACGCCGCCGGGTAGTTGGGCGTAGTCGCCGTCCGCAAGGCGGAACTCCTTGCGCCAAGGCCACAGGGCTGCCGCCAGGGAGAGGCCGGCGAAGAAGGTGAGGGACAGGCCGAAGAGGTAGAGGCCATGGAAGACGAAGTCGTGCCCGAAGTAGCCGAACCAGAGGCCGAAGACCATGGTGATCAGGTAGCCCAGGGTCACGGTGGCGTTGATCTGAGTCTGTTCGTGGCGCTTCATGGGCACGATGGCCGTGATGATGTAGGTTTCCAGGGCCGCCACGGCGATGGCGATGGCGTGGTAGAGCAGGATGATGCGCCCCTCGCGCTCGGCTGGCAGCAGCTCCAGGCCGAAGGTGCGGGTGACGAAGTCGGTGACGCCCCACTCGCGCATGGGCCCTGAGAGGGTGCCCGACAGGGCCGTCACCAGGGCGATGATGGCGATGTTCACCAGCATCAGCCCCTTGGTGGAACGGAACAGGTAGTCGAAACGACGGGCCAGCGCCTGCACGATGTGACACCTCCATGGTTGCTGATCCGGCCAGCATGCTCACGTGCAGTATATCACAAGACGCAGCGCACGTCATTGACTTTTGTCATGTTGTGGCCAAGGGTGGGTGAGAACCGCGGGCGGCGGGGAGCCTTGCGTTCCCCCTAGGCCCTTCGCGCAAGGGTCAGCACTCCAGGCTGGCAGGTGGCGAACTTGACAACCGCGCAGGACCCAAGTATACTAACTTCAGTCGTTATAGAGAGTGACTTTCCATACCCTACAGGGTTCCGGGGGGCCAACCTGTGGTCGATGCGCAAGCCAGGTTCGAGGCCTTGGTGGGCCGGCTCCGGGAGCAGGGCTGCCGGTTGACGCCGCAGCGCATCGCTCTGCTGCAGCTCCTGGCTGCCAGCGATGGACATCCCAGCGCCTCCCATCTGTACGATCGGCTCCATGCCCAGTTCCCCACCACCAGCCCGGCGACGGTGTACAAAATGTTGAACCTGCTCAAGGACCTGGGGGAGGTGCTGGAGCTTGGCTTCAGCGACGACGACAACCGCTACGACGGCAACAACCCCCATCCGCACCCGCACTTGATCTGCGTCCGCTGCCGCAAGATCGTGGACGCCGAGTCGAGCATCGCCCTAGACATGGTGCAGCAGTTGTCCGAGCAGTGGGGCTACCAGATCATCAACCACCGGCTCGACTTCTACGGCATCTGCCCGGCATGCCGGGAGGCTGAACAGGCCAGTGGCTGAGCTGGCCGCCAAATGATGAGCGAATCCGTGCC
>JAAYZY010000066.1 GCA_012514615.1 Chloroflexota bacterium
CGCCGGTGTGGCGCTGCAACTCTGCGTGTACACGCACCGTGACCTGCATGTCACCCCCTTTGGGCCTGGCAGCCTAGGATCGGCTCGAAGGCGTTGGACTGCCTGCACCAACTGCCGCCAGCCGCTGCGGGGGTTGTCCATCGCCTTGCCCCCAGGCGCAGATGGCGCCCGAGAGCCCTTCGGCAATTGCGCAATGCAAAATCCGATTTCGCATGGTATTCTACCACAAGAGGAGGGCGCTGTCAAAGGCTTGCACCGGAGGATAGCCGGGGCGATGCCGGGAGGGAGAAGGCGCTGGGGGGCGCCGCCAGGCGGCGCCCCCCAGGATGGATCCCTTGTCGGGGCAGAGGAGCTGGTGCTGCTCTACCCTTGGTCTGGCTTCCAGCGCAAGATCATCTCGCGGGCGGCCCGCACCTCGTCCAGGCGGCTGACCGGCGCGTTGTGTGGGGCGTCGTGCAACAGCTCGGGATTGGCGCGCGCTTCGTCGGCGATCTTGATCATGACCTCGGCGAACTCTTCCAGCGTGCGCTTGCTCTCGGTCTCCGTGGGCTCAATCATGAGCGCCTCGGGCACGATGAGCGGGAAGTAGTTGGTCGGCGGGTGGTAGCCGTAGTCGATGAGCCGTTTGGAGATGTCCAGAGCGCGGATGCCCGGCGCGTCCTTCACCTTGCCTTCGGCCACAAACTCGTGCATGCAAATACGGTCGTGAGACACCGAATAGGTACCGTTCAGCAGTACTCGCAGGTAGTTGGCGTTGAGCACGGCGTTCTCGGCGGCTTCACGCAGGCCCTCACCGCCCAGCAGGCGGATGTAGGTGTAGGCCCTGACCATAATGCCGAAGTGCCCGTAGAACGTCTTGACCCGCCCGATGCTCTTCGCCGGCATGACCAGGTGGTAGCAGGGCTCTTCAGGATCGCAGCCACAGGAGCACTCGCCGCCGCACTCTTCGTCCATGACCACGATGGGCCCGGGCAGGTAGGGCGTCAGCTTCTCCACCACGCCCACAGGGCCAGAGCCGGGGCCGCCGCCGCCGTGCGGCGTGGAGAAGGTCTTGTGCAGGTTGAAGTGCATCACATCGAAGCCCAGGTCGCCCGGCCGAACCACGCCCATGATGGCGTTGAGGTTGGCGCCGTCTCCGTACATGAGGCCGCCGGCCTCGTGCACCAGACGGCAGATCTCCACAACGTTCTCGTCGAAGAGGCCAAGGGTGTTGGGGTTGGTGAGCATCAGGCCCACCACCTTGTCGTCCAGGTTGGCCTTGAGGTGCTCCAGGTCCACGTTGCCCTGGGCGTCCGACTTGATCTCCACGACGCGGAGGCCGCTCATGGAGGTGGAGGCCGGGTTGGTGCCATGGGCCGAATCGGGGACCAGTATCTTGTCGCGCTGCGTCTGGCCCTGGTCGTGCAGGTACTTGCGCATGATCAGGATGCCGGTCAGCTCGCCGTGGGCGCCTGCAGCTGGCTGCAGGGTGACGCCAGCGAATCCACCGATTTCCGCCAGCATCTCTTGCAGCTCGAACATCAGGGCCAGGTTACCCTGGATGGTGCAGTGGTCTTGGTAGGGATGGGTCTGGGTGAAGCCGGGAAGACGGGCAGCCACCTCGTTGACCTTGGGGTTGTACTTCATGGTGCAGGATCCCAAGGGGTACAGGCCGGTGTCGACGCCGTAGTTGAGTTGCGACAGGCGCACGTAGTGACGCACCACCTCAACCTCGCCCACTTCGGGCAAGGGC
>JAAYZY010000067.1 GCA_012514615.1 Chloroflexota bacterium
ATCGTCATCACCACCATCCTTATGCTCATCCGCAACTTCAACAGCTTCCCGCTGATCTGGACCATGACTGGCGGCGGTCCCATCAACTCCACCACCACCTTGCCCATCTACATCTACCGCTTGGCCTTCAGCGATTTCAACATCGGGTACGCCGCCACCGTCGGCGTCGTCTGGCTGCTCATCCTGACAGCCTTCACCGCACTCTACGTGCGGCGCTTCGAAAGGGAGGTGTCGCTGTGAGCGCCAAGAAGACGCTGCGCTACCGCCTGGGTCGAGCGTTGATCTACATGGGGTTGACCCTGCTGCTGGCCTTCTTGTTCTTCCCCATCTTCTGGATGATCTCCACGTCGCTGAAGACCGACATGGGCGTCTACCAGATTCCCCCCAAGTGGATCCCCGATCAGGTCACGCTCAAGCACTACACCGACCTGTGGGCAGGCTACGTGCCGTTCCCGCTCTACCTGCGCAACAGCTTCATCACCTGCACGGCCACCGCCCTGCTAGCCACGGCCGGGGCCACCTTCGCCGGCTACGCCCTGTCGCGGCTCACCTTCCCTGGCAAGCGGCCGTTCCTGCTGGTGATCTTGGCCACGCAGATGTTCCCCCATGTGTTGATCCTCATCTCACTCTACGTCATGTACCGCGAGCTGAAGCTGATGGACACCCACTTGGGGCTGATCCTGGCGTTCACCACCTTCGCCGTGCCGTTCTCGGTTTGGATGATGAAAGGCTTCTTCGACTCCATCCCCGGCGAGATCGAAGAAGCAGCCCTCATTGACGGCTGCACGCGCATGACAGCCCTGCGCAAGGTGGTGCTGCCGCTGGTCTCGCCGGGGCTGCTGGCGGTGGGCCTCTTCTCGTTCCTGGATGGGTGGAACAACCTGCTCTACCCACTGACCCTGACCACCAGCGCCGAGGTGCGCACGATCCCCGCCGGCCTGCTCACGTCGTTCTTGGGGCAGTTCAAGCATGACTGGGGCGGCATGATGGCGGCCTGCGTGGTGGTGACCATCCCCACCACCATCGTTTTCGTCTTGTTGCAGCGTTACCTGGTGCAAGGTCTCACCGCTGGCGCTGTCAAGGGCTAGGGCAGTCTGCCCAACCAAGCGCCGCCCTGCGGTGGCTCTTGGCGCGCCTAGTTTCTTCCATCATTTCCTAAGGAGGTTCCCTCACGATCATGAATGACTTCAAAGTGCTGATCGGCTCGCCCGTCTTCGGCAAGGGCTGCCCCGAGGTGGTTGAGCCGCTGCTGGCGGCCGGCTGCCAGGTGATTCCCAACGAAGTGGGCCGCAACTACACAGAGAAAGAGCTGCTGCAGGTGCTGCCGGGGGTCTCGGCCATCATCAGCGGCAACGAGCCGCTCAACGCGTCGGCGTTGGCGGTGGCCGATCGGCTGCAGGTGATCGCCCGTCACGGCGTGGGGTACGACAACGTGGATGTGGCCGCCGCCGCCCAACTAGGCATCCCGGTCTGCATCGCCGCCGGCACCAACCATGTGGCCGTGGCTGAGCTGGCCCTGGGGCTGATGCTGGCCTTGGTGCGCCACGTGCCCCGTTACCACGCCGACCTGCGGGCTGGCCAGTGGACGCGCTACCTGGGCAGCGAGCTCCAGGGCAAGGTGCTGGGCCTGGTGGGCCTGGGGCGCATCGGC
>JAAYZY010000007.1 GCA_012514615.1 Chloroflexota bacterium
CTTTTCCAGCAGACGACGCACAGCGTCGGTGGGCTGCGCGCCCTCCTTCAGCCAGTGGCGGATCTGCTCTTCCTTCAGCTCCACCGTGGGCGGCTCGGTGCGTGGGTTGAAGAAGCCCACGATCTCCACGAACCGGCCATTGCGCGGCGACTCCGCTTCTGCCACCACAATGCGGTAGCTGGGTTGCTTCTTGGCCCCTACTCGGCGCAACCTGATCTTCAGCATGCTTGTCTCCCTACCCTTCCCTTGTTGAGCATGATGCTCGAGTATGTGTGGGCGTGGCCAGGGCCTACCGGAACAGGGAGAACAGGTCTCCCATCCCACGGCCGGGACCGCGCCCGGAACTGCCAAACTGTTTCATCATGCGCTGCATCTGACGGAACTCGGCCAACAGTTGGTTGATGGCCTGCACGCTGGTGCCTGAGCCCCGTGCGATGCGGCGCTTACGGCTGCCGTTGATGATGCGTGGGTTGCGCCGCTCATCCACCGTCATGGACCTGATGATCGCTTCGATCCGATTGAACTGGTCGTCGGTGACTTCCGGTGGGATTTCCTTGGTGGCCCGGCTGAAGCCGGGGATCATCTCCAGCAGTTGGCTGAGCGGCCCCATCTTCTTGACCTCCTGCAGCTGGTGCAGGAAGTCCTCCAGGTTGAACTCACCCTTCATCAGCTTGCGGCCGGCGGCCATGGCCTTCTCTTGGTCCACCGACTCGCCAGCCTTCTCGATGAGGCTCAAGACGTCGCCCATCCCCAAGATGCGGGACGAGAGACGGTCTGGGTGGAACGGCTCGATGGCGTCGGCCTTCTCGCCGACGCCCAGGAACTTGATCGGCACGCCGGTTACGGAGCGCATGGAGATGGCTGCACCGCCTCGGGCGTCGCCGTCTACCTTGGTGAGGATCAGGCCGGTAATGCCCACCTTTTGGTTGAACTGGTCTGCCACGCGCACGGCATCCTGGCCGGTCATGGCGTCAGCCACCAACAGCACCTCGGCCGGGCGGGTGATCTCTTTGATCTTCTGCAGCTCGCCCATCATGTCGTCGTCGATGTGCAGGCGGCCGGCCGTATCCAGCAAGACCAGGGTATGGCCTTCCTTCTCGGCGTGCTTCAACGCCTTGCGGCAGATCTCCGGCGGCGGGGTCTTGTTCCCCTCGCTGTAGACCGGAATCTCTAGCTGACGGCCCAGCACTTCCAATTGCGTGATGGCCGCTGGCCGGTAGGTGTCGGCCGCCACCAGCAGGGGGCGGTGCTTGCTGCGTTTGCGCAGCCACTGGGCAAGCTTGGCCCCTGTGGTGGTCTTGCCTGAGCCCTGCAGGCCAACCAGCATGATCACATGCGGGGGGGCGCCGCTCAGGTCCAGCTTGCCCGGTTCCCCCAGCAGGGCCACCAGCTCTTCGTGGACGATCTTGACCACCTGCTGCGACGGCGTGAGGCTGCGGGCGACCTCGGCGCCTACGGCTCGCTCTCGCACGTTGGCCAGGAACTGTTTGACCACCTTGAAGTTGACGTCGGCTTCCAGCAGGGCCAGACGCACCTCGCGCAGCGCGGCATCCACATCCCCTTCGGAGAGTGTGCCGTGCCGCGCCAGGCCTGCGAAGACGCTCTGCAGCTTTTCCGACAGGTTCTCAAACATGTTCCATCACCGTCTGCAAGACGCACTACCCATCATCTGGCTATTGTAAGGACTTTCGCATCCTTTGTC
>JAAYZY010000008.1 GCA_012514615.1 Chloroflexota bacterium
CGTGCCGCATCCTACCGTGGGTAGGTCGTTGAACCTGGAAAGGGAGGTAGCAGGCGGTTCGTGTAGGGGTAGGGGATGGGCTCCGTGGGCAGGCGGCCTGGGGCAAGCGGCGGCTCAGCCGCGTCAATGCCTTGGGTACGCCGCCGACGGGCATGGTAGATAGCCGAAAGGAGACGACTGAATGAGCGACAAGAAAGAGAAGCCGGTGATGGGTGCGGCCAACAAGCGCGCCGGCGGCGCGGGTACGTCCAACCGAGACTGGTGGCCCAATCAGCTGAACCTGCACATTCTGCATCAGCATTCCTCTCTGTCCAACCCCATGGGCGAGGAGTTCAACTATGCTGAAGAGTTCAAGAAGCTGGACCTGGCGGCGGTGAAGAAGGACCTCTATGCGCTGATGACCGATTCGCAGGACTGGTGGCCTGCCGATTACGGTCACTATGGAGGCCTGTTCATCCGCATGGCCTGGCACAGTGCGGGCACCTACCGCATGGGCGACGGCCGTGGCGGCGCAGGGTCTGGCTCTCAGCGCCTGGCGCCCCTGAACAGTTGGCCCGACAACGTGAACCTGGACAAGGCGCGCCGGTTGCTGTGGCCCATCAAGCAGAAGTACGGCAAGCAGATCTCCTGGGCCGATCTCATGGTTTTGGCCGGCAATTGCGCCCTGGAGTCGATGGGCCTCAAGACCTTCGGCTTCGGGGGTGGGCGCGAAGACGTCTGGGAGCCAGAAGAGGACATCTACTGGGGCTCCGAGAGTGAGTGGCTGGGCGACAAGCGCTACAGCGGCGAACGGGACCTGGAAAACCCCCTGGCTGCCGTCCAGATGGGCCTCATCTACGTGAATCCCGAAGGGCCCAACGGCGTACCCAGTGCGGTGGCCTCGGGCCACGACGTCCGGGAGACCTTCGCCCGCATGGCCATGAACGATGAAGAGACCGTTGCCCTCGTTGCGGGCGGCCACACCTTTGGCAAGTGCCACGGCGCCGGCCCGGCAGCCCATGTGGGGCCAGAGCCCGAAGCCGCCGGTATCGAGGAGCAGGGCCTCGGCTGGAAGAGCAGCTTCGGCATGGGCAAAGGCGGTGATGCCATCGGCAGCGGCATCGAAGGCGCCTGGACGCCAAACCCGATCAAGTGGGACATGGGTTACTTCGACATGCTGTTTGGCTACGATTGGGACCTGGTGAAGAGCCCCGCCGGCGCCTGGCAGTGGGTGCCGGTCAACCCGAAGCCGGAGGATCTCGCTCCGGCAGCCCACGACCCCTCCAAGCGGGTGACCACCATCATGACCACGGCGGACATGTCGCTTCGGATGGACCCCAAGTACCGGGTGATCGCGGAGCGGTTCCACAAGAACCCGCAAGAGTTCGCCGACGCCTTCGCCCGCGCTTGGTTCAAGCTGACCCACCGCGATATGGGCCCGCGCTCGCGCTACCTGGGCCCGGAAGTTCCAGCGGAAGAGCTCATCTGGCAAGATCCGGTGCCCGCCGTCGATCACCCCCTGGTGGACGCGCAAGATGTTGCCGCCCTCAAGGCCAAGATCCTGGCCTCGGGCCTGTCGATCTCCGAACTGGTCTCCACCGCCTGGGCTTCGGCTTCCACGTTCCGCGGCTCTGACAAGCGCGGCGGGGCAAACGGGGCGCGCATTCGCCTTGCGCCGCAGAAGGATTGGGAGGTCAATCAGCCGCTTCAACTGAAGAAGGTGCTGGACGTTCTCGAGGGGATTCAGAAAGGGTTCAACAGCGCCCAGACCGGCGGGAAGAAGGTCTCCCTGGCCGACCTGATCGTTTTGGCGGGCTGTGCAGCCGTGGAGCAGGCCGCCAAGAAGGCCGGCTATGCCGTGACCGTTCCCTTCACACCGGGGCGCACCGATGCGTCGGCAGAGCAGACCGACGCGGAGTCGTTCGCCGTGCTGGAGCCGGCGGCCGACGGGTTCCGCAACTACCTCAGGGCCAAGTTCGCTGTGACGGCGGAGGAGCTGTTGGTGGATCGCGCCCAACTGCTGACGTTGACCGCTCCGGAGATGGCGGTCCTGGTTGGCGGGATGCGCGCCCTGAACGCCAACTTCGGCAAGTCCCCGCACGGCGTCTTCACCAAACGCCCCGAGACGCTCACCAACGACTTCTTCGTGAACCTGCTGGACATGCGCACTGAGTGGAAGCCCACCTCGGAGGACAAGGAGCTGTTTGAAGGGCGTGATCGGGCCACCGGCGAGCTCAAGTGGACCGGCGCCCGCGTCGACCTCGTCTTCGGCTCCAACTCTCAGTTGCGGGCTGTGGCGGAAGTCTACGCCTGCGCAGACTCCCAAGAGAAGTTCGTGCGCGACTTCGTGGCCGCCTGGCACAAGGTGATGAACCTGGACCGCTTCGACCTGGCTTGACAGCCGCCCGGGCCTCGGCGGCGGCCGCTGAAGCGCAACGGGGCGCGGGAGCGGCTTGCTGAGATCTCCCTACCCCGGGAGCCTGCCTGCGGCCCATGGGGCTGGTGGTCCATCTGACAGAACGGCCCGGGCTAAGGGTCTAACCCTCAGCCCGGGCCTGTTGTTTGACCCTGGTCCGCCCCGGAGGCGGCCGGTTGGCGCCCAGCGGGATGGCGGCGCGGCTACCCCCGCCGGAAGCGGTAGCCGCGGCTCTGCGGGAACGGCTCGATGAGCTCGAAGGTGAGGCCGGTGGTGTGGTCGGCGTGGACGAACGCCTCGAAACCGTCGGGCCGGTCGGTGTGGATCTTGTGGTTGACGATGGGTACGCCGGCTGCCTGGATGCGCTTCACCCCTCGACGGATGTCCGCCACCTCGATGCACAGGTGATCCACCCCCTGGCCGTGCTCCTGCAAGAACGCCAAGACGCGCGACCCGGGCTCCCAGCTTTCCACGACGTGTAGCCACAAGCGGTCGTTGCCCGGCAGCACAACGACATCCTGCTGCAGCCCGCCGTGCTGGTCGTGGCGCAGGTCGGCCACCGGCAGGCCGAACAGCCGCTCGAAGGCCTGGTAGGTCTGCTGGAACTGGCGGGTGGCCACGCCGATGTGCTGCAGGCCCAAGACGCCGGCGCGGTTGGCCTGGGGCGGCGCGGTCCACGGGCCGGACGCTGGCTGCAGCACCTCCACGGTCACGCCGCCCACAACGCCGGCTGGGGCGACGAAGCGTCTACCCTCCCCCGTCTGCACCAGCGCCTCATCCGGCAGCGGAGCCCCGGCGGCGCGGGCACGGGCGAAGTCGCCCTTGATGTCGTCGCTCTCCAACACCAGCCGTTCCAGGCCAGGGCCCTGCCGCTGTAGGAACTGACAGACCGGCGATTCCGGCTGGCGGCTTTCCATGAGGTACAGCCAACAGCCGTTGGGGAACGGGAGCCGGGCCGCCCGGTCCAGACCCAAGAACGGGTCAGCAGCGACCGGTTCGCTGGGCAGACCCAGCAGTCGGCCCAGGGTGCGGCGGGTGCGATCCACGTCTTGGGCGGCGAAGCCCACGTAGAGCAATCGGCGGATCATCACGTGCCTCCTTGTGCCCTCAGGGCAGCCGCACCACGCCGTCGGCGCTGGGCCGCCAGCCCTGCCCCTGCGGCCCCACCGCCCACATGGTCAGGGGGCTGTAGAGGAAGAGCCAGGGGGCGTCATCTCGGATAAGGCGGAACGCCTGCCGGTAGAGCGACCGCCGCTCGTCCAGGGCCGCAGTGGCCTGGGCCCTTTCGATGAGCCGGTCTACCAGGGGGTTGGTGTAGCCTTGCCACCAGGGGCCGGCCAGGCCTGAGTGGAACTTCTCCCGCAGCACTCGGAAGGTACTCAGGGGGCTGGAGTCAAACAGGCAGGCGTCGTGGATCTCTTTGCGGCGCACCATCTCGGCATAGGCTGGCCGATCCTCCACCGAGTGAATCTCGGCGGTGATGCCGGCCTCAGCCCACTGCTGGGGGATGAGGCGGGCCAGCGCCGGCGCTTCGTCCGGCAGACGCGTGGGCAGGTCCAGGGTCAGATGCAGGCCCTGGGGGTAGCCGGCTTCGACCAGCAGGCGACGGGCCAGGTCTGGGTCGTGGGGGTAGGACGGCGTCTGGGGATCGAAGCCCAGGTGCTGGGGCGTCAGCGGGCCGTGCAGCGGCCGGGCCGCACCGCCGTGCACCTCCTGGATCAGGGCGGGCACGTCCAGGGCGTGGTTGAGGGCCTGACGCACCCGGCGGTTGGCGCAGGGGCCGCTGCGGAGGTTGCACATGAAGATGGCGCACAGGCTGCTGTCGGCGGTGATGACTTCGGTCTCCGCTTGGCGGGCCAACGTCTGCTGCCCCTGGGCCGACAGGTCGGTGATCAGGTCGGCGTGACCAGCCAGCAAGGCGTCCACCCGGCGCTCTTCGTCCGGCTCGGCTTGCCAGCGCAGGCCGCTCCAAGGCGAGGGGCCGCGCCAGTGCTCCGGGAAGACCTCAGCGGCAGCGCACCCCTCCTGCAGGTCGACCAGCCGGTAGGGGCCGCTGCCCACGTGCTGATGGGGCAGGTGGGCCAGGGCTTGGCGGGGAACGATCGGCACTTCCGACAGGAGGTCCAGGAGGTCGGCCAGGGGCTCAGGCAGGCAGATGCGGACGGTGGCGTCGTCCACCGGCTCCAG
>JAAYZY010000068.1 GCA_012514615.1 Chloroflexota bacterium
ACGCCCTCCACCAACCCCTTGTCGGTCTGGATGAGACAGGGGTGCCCCAGCAGGTGGATATCGCGGCCCGGCCGGCCCGCCAGGCGGTTCTTCTGCACCACCCAGACCTGGCCGGTCTCAGCGAATCCAGACACCAGCACGCCGATCTCATCGGAGTGCGCCTCGATGAGAAGGCGCGGCCCCTGCCCCCCGACCTTGGCCAAGACATTGCCCACCGCAGTGGTTCGGATCTCCTGGCAGCGTGGCGCCCACCGCCGGCGCAGGTAGTCCTGCACCGGCTGCTCGTGCCCGATCATCCCTGGCAGTTCAGTCAACTCCTTCACCAACTGGAACAAGGTTCTCCCTCCAACGGTTGCCTGTGTCCGATGTCTCAGCGGCGAACCGGCGGCCGCACCAAGAAGGCGTGCAGCAGGTCCACACACTGCTCCAGGTCACGCTCATGCAGCATCTCGTAGGGGCTGTGGGTGTAGCGAGTGGGGAAGGCCAACAGCGCCGCCGGCAGACCGCCCTGGATCATGGCCTGGCCATCGCTGCCGTAGCGCGGGAACACCGCATCCTGCACCGGGATGCCCACCTCGCCAGCCACCTGGCCCAAGGCGCGGGTCAGCTTGCGGTCGTAGTGCACCCCTTGGTCGTGATGCACCAAGATCGGCCCGCCGCCCAACACTACATTCAGCTCCCGGACATCCACGCCAGGCACGTCGGAGGCCAACCCTACGTCCACGGCAATGCCCAGATCGAAGCGCACGTCCCGCTCCAGAGAGTAGGCCCCCACCAGCCCCAGCTCCTCCTGGACCGTAGAGGCCAGGTAGAGATCATACTTCAGCTCGGCCGGGTCCAACCGCTCCAGCAGGGCGGTCATGATGGCCAGTGCCGCGCGGTCGTCCATGGCCTTGCCCACGATGTAGTGGCCCAGTCGCCGCGTGGTCGGGTTCCAGATCACCCCGTCGCCCACACGCACGCCCCACTCCTGGGCTTCGGAGCGGCTCTTGGCCCCGATGTCCACGAAGAAGTCGCCCCAGCGCAGATCGGGCTTGTCCCGCAGGTCCGGCGGCGTCACATGGCCCGAGAGGGCCGCGAAGATCCCCTCCACCAGCCCCTTGTCGGTCTGAATGACTGCAGGGTGGCCCAGGTAGTGAACGTCCCGGCCCGGCCGCCCCGCCCTGGGGTTCTTGGACGACAGCCAGATCATCCCCTGCTCGGAGATGGCCGCCACCAGCGCGCCGATCTCGTCGGCATGGGCCTCGACAAGCAGCTTGGGCCCCTGGCCGCCCACCCGGGCCACCACGTTGCCCACGCCAGTCTCCCAGACTTCCTGGCAGCGCGGGGTCCAGCGTTTCTGCAAGAACGCCTGCACCGGCTCTTCGTAGCCGATCATCCCCGGCAGCTCGGTGAGCGCCTTCACCAGTTCATACATCCCAGTCTCTGCCACAGGTCACTCTCTTTCCCGCCGTGCGCCGGCTGCACTCACGCCAGAAGCTCCAGCGGAGCCACGCCGTGGCGGCGGTAGAAATCGGCCATCTCCACCCGCTGGCCCGACATCGCCGATTCGATGCAGGCGCAGGTGAGAGCCATGCTCTTGAGGTTGTCACGGCCGTTGGGCATCGGCTCCACGCCCGCCGCCAGGCCATCCAAGAAGGCGCCCAGCAGCTTGCGGGTGTCGTCGGTGAACGGCACCTCCGGCTCCAGGGGCACCGGCTCCAGCACGTCGGAGCCAGCGCGGGCGATGTAGAGATCGCTGAACATGGAACGCTGGAAGATAGCCCCGTTGGTGCAGTCGGTGCGCCAGTCGTACTCCCGCACCAGGCTCTGCATCATCCACGTACCCACGTAGGTGATGAGCATACCGTTCTCCATCTCCATGATGGCGGTGGCGGTGGCGTCGCCCACGTAGGGGCTCCAAGGGGGGTTGTGGGGCACGGCGAAGATGCTCTTCACCTCGGTGCTGTAGACGTAGCGCAGCAGGTCGAAGGCATGCACCGACTGCTCCAGCACCATGGGGTGTTCCATCACCAGGGGGTAGCGGTTGCCGCCAGGCCGCGTGCCGGTACGGTGCCAGTAGAGGAAGACGCGGGCAAACGAGGGCTGGCCCAAGTCGCCGCGATCGATGAGCCCCTTGGTGGCCTGGGTGACGTTGAGGAAGCGGAAGTTGAAGCCGGCCGCTAGGGGTACCCCCCGTTCTGCGGCCCGGCGGGTCACCTCCAGCGTGCGGGGGAAGTCCATGGCC
>JAAYZY010000069.1 GCA_012514615.1 Chloroflexota bacterium
CGAAGATCACCGAAAGCACCGGGCCGATGATGAACAGAGTGATGACGACGTTGGCCAGCGGCACCAAGAGGGTGTCGAGCTGCAGGCGGCGCCCGTTCAGCTTACGCTTTGCCACATCGCCCCTCCTAGGCATACTCGATCCGGCGGTAGATGAACAGGATGTAGATCGTGGTGACGATGGCTACCAGCAAGGCCATGACGTAGGCGGCGGCGGACCCCACGCCGAACTCCAGGTAGCGGAAGGCGTGCTGGTAGGTGTACCAGGCCGCCACCCAGGTTGTGTCGCCCGGCCCGCCGGAGGTGATGGCGAAGATCTCTTCGAAGACCATGAAGGCGAAGGTGGTGCGCAGGGTGAGGACGATGGCCAGGGTGGGCCGCAGCAGCGGAAAGGTGACGAAGCGGAAACGGCCTAGAGGGCCGGCGCCATCGACCTTGGCGGCGTCGTAGAGCTCCTCGGGGATCGTCTGCAGGGCGGCGTGCAGCAGCAGCACCGAGAAGGGGGTCACCCGCCAGACAAAGGCGGCGATGACCGCTGGCAGGGCCAGCTTCGGGTTGCCGGCGAACTGGGTGAAGCTGTCGATGATGCCCAGGCGGTAGAGGATGACGTTGAGGTAGCCGAAGGCCGGGTGGTAGATGTTGAACCAGACCAGGCCGTTGACGATGGGCGGCACGGCCCAGGGCAGGAGCATCACGGCCTTGTTCAGACGACCGAAGATGCGGGCTTTGGGGTGGTTGATGAGCAGGGCGATGGTCAGCCCCAGGGTGATCTCCAGGGTGACGGAGATGCCGACGAACTTGGCCGAGGTGCCCATGGTGCGCCAGAAGGTGGGGTCGCGGAAGAGCGTGGCATAGTTGGCCAGACCTACGAACTGCAGCTGGCCCTGGGCCAAGCCCTTGAGGGTGGTGTCGTGGATGGAAAGCCACAGGGCGTAGAGCACCGGGTAGGCGATGATGGCCAGGAGGAAGAGCAGCGCCGGCGCGACCATCAAGATGGCCAAGGGGCCCACCCCGATCTCGCCCTGGCCCCACCAGGCGCGCCAGCGCATCCCCGCAGTGCGGCTGCGGCTCATGGTTCCGACTCCTCTCCCCCTCGGCGCTGCACGGTCGCGTGGCGGCGGACGACCTGTAGGCAGGGCAGGGGGCGGCTAGAAGATCTCTTTGCGCCGCTGCAGGTAGTACAGGTAGTTCTCCAACGAGACGTCTGGCGGCACCAAGTGATCCACCATGGGCAGGAAGCCGCCCCTTTCCACCACCGGCGCCAGGCGCTCCAGCTCGCGGTCGATGGCGGCCGGCCCGGCGGCCAAGGCGCGCTTGTCTACCCCGCCCATGAGCACCAGGTCGGGGTAGCGCTCCCGCAAGATGGCGGCTTCGGAGCCGGCGGCGATCTCAAGGGGGTACACCCCGTCGGCGCGCCCTTGCACGAACAGGGCGCACAGGTCCAAGATCTTGCCGTCGCTGTCCACCAGGACGCGCTCCACGCCGTGCCCATGCAGGAAGTCGTTCACCTCCTGGTAGTAGGGCAGCATGAAGCGGCGGAACGTCTTGGGTGAGATCATGGCCCCGTGGTTGTAGGCCATGTCTTCCCAGATCAGGGCGCACTGGATCGGGTAGCGCTGCAGCGCCGGGGCGAAGAGCCGCTTGATGAAGTCGCAGCGGTCTTGGACGATCCGCTCCACCAGGGCGGCCTTCAGGTAGTAGGCAGTGCAAAGCTCTTCGAAGCCCAGCAAGTCCCGCGGCCAGCCGAAGAAGCCGCGGAACCAGATGCACAGCGGCTGCCCCTTGGCCAGCAGGTGGTCGGCCCAGAGGTCCCAACCACGGCAGTAGCGGCCGGAGGTATCTGGGTCCAGCTGAGGGCGCAGGGCGTCGTAGTCGGCTTCATCGCGCACAGGGAACTGCACGAAGCGAGGGAAAGCAGTGCCGTGGCGGGGCTTCTCCAGGGTGGTGCCCAGGCGGTCGCGCACCACCACGGTCTCTGCCTTCTCTTCCAGGATCTGCGGCTCGAAGAAGGGGAAGACCGTGTCGATGATGGGCAGGCGCGGGGGCACCAACCAGTGCTCGATGCCGAAGTGGTCCTCCAACTGCATGATGCCCATGCGGTTGTCGTAGTCGCCGCCCCAGTAGGTGCGCAGGTCCACGCCGGGCAGGTAGTCGCCTGGCGGCGTCTGTACCAGGTGCGGAGGCAGACCCTCCTGAACCCAGCGGGCCATGGTTTCGTCCCAGTAGCCCATGTCCATGATCGGCTGGCGGTCTGGCCTCTCGAACCGCAGCACCGCCATGATCCGTTCGGTCGAGTTCATCGCCTTGCCTCCTCGGTGGGGGCCCCGTGGGCGGGACCTGGGGTGGGGAGAAGCCTAGGGGGCGATCTCCACGGCGCTCCCCGTTTCCAGCGATCGCTGCACCGCCAGGGTGAGCGCCAGGGCCGACCGGGCGTCGGCTGGGTTGCCCCGTTCGGGCTGACGACCTTCGCGGATGCAGTCTAGGAACTCCCGCATCTCCTCGCGGTAAGGGTCGATGGGGGTGGTGTCCAGCGTCTCCGGCTCGCGCCCTTGGCGGTAGAGCGCCAGGGTCTTGCGGTAGGGCGTGGCGTAGTCCTGCCCTTCGAAGCTGAAGGAGGCGGCGCCCTCGCTGCCGATGACCCGCAGGGTCATGGTGAAGGGGAAGCCCAGGGGCACCCCGAAGCTGCCTTCGGCCACCGCCACGCGCCCATTGTCGCAGCGCAGCCAGGAGGTGGCGTGGGCCCAGGTGCCGCTGGGGAACTGCCAGCCGCTGGCCTGCACCTGCTGCGTCGGCCCCATGAGCCACTGGATGTAGTCCAGGTCGTGGATGTGGGCGTCCAGGGCGGCCAAGCCCTTCCCTGGCTGAAGCATCCAGCCTTGCCAAGAGCCGGCTGAGATGCCGCTGAGGCGAGCCGCGTAGATGGTGCGGATCTCGCCCAGCAGGCCCTGGGCGGCCAGTGCTTGGATGCGCGCATACTCTGCCATGTAGCGTACCACGTGGCCCACCATGAAGACGACGCCGGCCTCCTTGGCGGCGGCCAGCATCTCGTCGGCCTCGGGCAGCGTCAGGGCAATCGGCTTCTCGCAGAAGATGTGCTTGCCGGCCCGGGCGGCCCCCAACACCTGCTCGTGGTGTACCCACAGCGGCGAGCAGAGGGCCACTGCGTCCACCTGAGGCGCGGCCCAGAGCGCTTCCAGGGTGGGGAAGGCGGCCACCCCCAGCTCGTCGGCCAGGCGCTGGGCCTGCCCCGGGTCCGGGTCGAAGACGCCTGCAGGGGCGACATCGGGTAGCAAACGGAGGCTGCGGGCGTGCACCCGGGAGATGCGCCCCGCGCCCACCAGGGCAACACGGATCATCAGTGCATCACCAATCCGCCATCCACCGGGAAGGTCTGCCCGGTGAGGTAACGCGCCGCGTCTGACGCCAGGAAAGCCACCAGGTCGGCCACCTCGTCGGGTGTGCCCAGGCGGCACAGGGGGACGCGCTCCAGGCGCTTGGCCAGGAACTCCTCCGCTGTGAGGCCCTGCATCGCCCCCACGGTGCGGTTGGTGTGGGCCGTCATGGCGGTGTCGATGATCCCCGGGCAGTAGCTGTTGGCGGTGATGCCGTAGGGCGCTAGCTCGTGGGCCAGCCCCTGGGTCAGCGAGATCACCGCCGCCTTGGAGGCGCAGTAGGGGACGAAGTTGGCCGCGGCCCTCATCCCCGCCGACGAAGCGGCGTTGATGATGCGGCCGTAGCCCTGGCGCATCATCTGGCGCGCCGCGGCCATGGAGCAGAGGAAGACCCCCCGCACGTTGATGGCGAAGACGCGGTCCCAGTCTTCGGCGGTGCACTCCAGCAGCCTTTGGATAGGCCCGACGCCGGCGTTGTTCACCAGGATGTCCAGCCGCCCGAAGGCGTCCAGCAGGGCCAGCACCATCCCCTGCACCGCCGCTTCATCTGAGACGTCGGCGGCCAGGGGCAGAGCCCTGCGGCCCAGCGCTTCGATCTCTTGGGCCACTGCGGCAGCGGTCTCCACGTTCACGTCATTGACCGCCACGTTGGCCCCCTCAGCGGCCAGGTGCAGGGCGATGGCCCGCCCAATGCCCTGACCGCTGCCGGTTACCAAGGCGACCTGCCCCCTCAGGCGTTGGCAGGCCACAGGGATGGAGAGTTCAGACATGGCAGCGCTACCCTTTCAGGGCCCCAGCCGTCAGGCCGCGCACCACGTACCGCTGGAGGATGAGCGCCAGGATCACCGAAGGGAGCAAGCCCACCAGGATGCAGGCGCAGACCACCGCGTAGTAGACATGGTAGTCGGTGATGAGGTTGGAGAGCAGGATGGGGATGGGGAAGAACTCCTGTTTGGTGTTGACGATCAAGGGGATCAGGAACTCGTTCCACGACATGATGAAGACGATGACGCCGGCGGCGGCGATGCCTGGCGCCGAAAGGGGCAGCACCACGCGGATGAAGCTGCCGAAGCGCGAGCAGCCGTCGATGCGGGCGGCGTCCTCCAGCTCGTGCGGCAGCGAAACGAAGAACGAGTGCAGGATCCAGATGGTGTAGGGCAGCAGGAAGCCGGTGAGGGTGATGATCATCCCTTGCAGCGAGTTCAGTTGCCCCAGCCGCCGCAGAGTGATGAAGATGGGGATCATCAACACCATGAGCGGCACCATGCGGCTGGCCAGGTTCACGTACATGAACGTCTGGGTCCAGCGCTGCTTAATGCGGGCCACGGCGTAGGCAGCCATGGAGCCCAAGACCAGGTTCAGCAGCGTGGTGATGCTGGCGATGAGAAGGCTATTGCGGAAGGTGCGCGGGAACTGATAAACGATGGGCGGCACCCGGTAGAAGCCGGTGTCGGGGAGGATATCCTGGCGACCGAAGAGCACCACCTGGAAGTTGTCTGCGGTGACCTCGGAGGGGATGATGTCCATGTAGTTCTGCACCAGCGACTTCTCGGTCTGGATGGCGCCCAACACCAGAACGAAGACCGGCGTGACCAGGAAAAGGGTAACCAGGATGTTGGCCAGGCCCATCAGGATCGGTTTCGCTTTGATCTGGCGACTTCGTGCGTTCACAGCCATGGCGTCTCGCTCCCCCCTACGCGTACTCGATCTTGCGGTAGATCAGCAAGATGTAGACTAGGGTGACCACGGCGATCACCCCGGCCATGATGAAGGCCATGGCCGAGCCCACCCCCATCTCCAGGTAGCGGAAGGCGTGCTGGTAGGTGTACCACGAGGCCACCCAGGTGCGGTCGCCGGGCCCGCCGGCGGTGATGGCGAAGATCTCATCGAAGACCATGAAGGCGAAGGCCGTGCGCAGCACCAGAACGATGGTCAAGGTGGGGCGAATCAGCGGCAAGGTGACATGGCGGAAACGCTGGATGGCCCCACAGCCATCCACCTTGGCGGCGTCGTAGAGCTCCTCCGGCACCCCCTGCAAGGCTGAGTGGAAGAGCAGCACCGAGAAGGGGGTCACGCGCCAGACGAAGGCGAGCACCACAGCCAGCATGGCCAGTTGGCTGTCGCCGGCGAATTGTCGGAACTCGGAGATGATCCCCAGCTTGTAGAGGACCACGTTCAGGTAGCCGAAGGAAGGGTTGTAGATGTATTGCCACATGAGGCCGTTGGCGATGGGCGCGACCGCCCAGGGCAGCAACATGATGGACTTGTTGAAACGGCCCAGCTTGGTGCTGCGGTCGTTGAGCACCAGGGCAATGAGCATGCCCAGGGTCACTTCCAGCAACACCGACAGGCCCACAAACTCCGCCGAGTGTCGCATCGTCATGCGGAACACCGGGTCGCGGAACAGGGTCAGATAGTTCTTCAGCCCCACGAAGGGCATCACCCCGGAAGCCAGGCCCTTCAGTGTGGCTTCGTGGAAAGAGAGGTACAGGGCATACAGCACAGGATAGGCGATGATTCCAAGCAGGAAGACCAGCGCCGGCAGGACCATGAGCAGCGATAGCGGACCAGGTCCCAGCTCGCCTTTGCCCCACCACCGCTGCAGGCGGGCCCCCAGCGAGGGGTGGACGGTTTCTACTCGTTGCATGGGCGGACTCCTGAAATGTACGGCATCTCAAG
>JAAYZY010000070.1 GCA_012514615.1 Chloroflexota bacterium
CGCCCTAGGGGATGCGCAGCTCCTGTCCCACGTAGATGTAGTTCGGGTTGGGCAAGCCGTTGGCCTGGACGATGGCATCGACCGTCACGCCGTACTTCAGGGCGATGCTCAGCAGGGTGTCGGCGCTCTGCACCACGTGGTGGCGCACTTCGGCCGGCGGGGAAGCCTGCCCACCAGCAGGGATGGCCAGCGTCTGCCCGACGACGATGATGTCGCTGCCCAAGCCGTTGGCCGCCTTGAGCGCGTCCACCGTCACGCCGTAGCGCAAGGCGATGGAGTAGAGCGTCTCGCCCTCGCTCACCTGGTGGGTGACGCCGCTGGTGCTGGGGGCGCTGCTCCCGCCAGGGATGGTCAGGGTCTGGCCCACGTAGATGGTGTCTGACGTGAGGTCGTTGGCTTGGCGGATGTCGCTCACCGTGGTGCCGTAGCGAGCAGCGATGGAGTAGAGCGTTTCGCCGGCGCTCACCGTGTGCTTGGGCCCTTGGGCCGGCTGTGAAGCCGCGGTGGGCTCAGCCGCCGGCGGGATCGGCGTGGCTGTGGGGATCAACGTGGGCACCACCGGCGGGGCGATGGGCGGCACGGCGGTGGGCGTCAGGGCGGCGGCTGGGTCGGCGGTGGCTGAAGCGCCCACACCGGTGCCGGGCGCCGCTGGGCTCTCCACGCGTACCACCGTCTCCGAGGGCGCAGGCGTTGCGGGCAGCGCAGGCACGTTCGTCTGCGTGGGCTGCGGCGTCGGCGTCTTCTTCTCACGAGTGCAGCCGGCCATCGTGAACATGAGCGCAACCACCAACACCAGGGCGATGCCTCTCCACAAACCTTGCTTCATTATGCGCCTCCTGAACTCAGGACTGACTTGTTCATCTTCCAGGGAACCCCGGGCCGAGGGCTGGGCGGGGCTTGGGTATGCGGCTACGGTTGTACAATACATAATACCATAGCTGTACGGTTCCGTCAAGCTCTGCCAGGCCCTTCTCTGCCCTCTGGCACAGCGGGAGCATTCGGGCGACGGTCCTGGGCCGCCGCTGCCTCTGGCTGCAACTCCCGTGCCAGGGGCGCCCTCCCTCAGGCGCTGCCCCGGCGACGCTTCTGAAGGCCCACCACACGCGTCAGGGGGGCGACGAAAAGGATGCCGGTGTGTTCTTCGTTCAGGTCGCCGATGACCTTCTCGGTGGCAGCGATGATGCGCTCCACCGTGGCATCCTCTGGCACGACGGTGAAGATGGTGCGGTGGTAGTATTCCGAGTTGCCCACCAGGTCGCGCAGGGAAGGGAACAGAGGCATATCCTCCCGCATGGCGGAGCGCAGGCGCTGCAGGCCGGTGCTCTGCAGGACCGTCACCCCAGAGGCGCCTGCCTCTCGCCATGCCGACATCACGTCAAAGCACTGCCCGACATCATCCAGAATCAAGACTACTAGTTGCGCCATGGTGGCTCCTTTCTCGATAGCGGTTGACTGAGTCTCCCATGCCCCGTCCACGACGGGGCAGAGGCGCCGAAGCCGGTTCCGCTTCGGCCTCAGTGGGTTGGGGTAGGCCGCGGGTAGAGCATGCGCAGCAAGATCGGTGTGATGAGGGTTGTCAGCAACACGATGATCACCACCGCGGCGAAAACGTCTTGCCCGATCAGCTCGGCGTTGAGGCCCACGGTCGCCGCAATCAGGCCCACTTCGCCGCGGGAGATCATGCCCACGCCCATGCGCAGCGAGTCCCGATTGCTGAAACCGCTCAAGCGAGCCCCCAGGCCGCAGCCCAGCACCTTGGAGAGGATGGCCACCGCCGCCAGGGCCAGCGCGAACGGCAGGGTTCCGGAGCCCAACAAGCGGGCATTGGTCTCCAAGCCGATGTTGACGAAGAAGATCGGCACCACGAAGGCGTAGGCGATGGTGTGGAACCCGTCTGCGATCTCCTGGCGGGCCGAGGTGCGGGCAAACAAGAGCCCGGCCAAGAACGCCCCGGTGATGGCGGCAACACTGCCCAGCGCTTCGGCCGCCCAAGAGAGCAGCAGCGTGACGATGATGGCCATGGAGACCACCGCTTGGCTGATGGGCATCCGCCCGGCCCGGTTGGCCAGCCGGGGGATGAGCTTGTTGCCCAGCACGACCGCCAGCACCAAGAAGGCGCTCATGCGCAGCACAATCCAGAGCATGGCCAGGGGGCTCTGGTTGCCGGCCAGGACCACCGCGGTGAAGACGGACAGTAGGAAGATGACCACGATGTCATCCACCACAGCGGCCCCCAACAAGGCCATGCCCACACGGCTGCGCAGCACCCCCAGTTCCATGAGCGTTTGGGCCGAGATGCTGACGCTGGTGGCGGCCAGCACCAAGCCAATGAACAGGGCGGCCGACGCGCCGAAGCCGAACAGGGCGGCCACGGCTGCCCCCAACGCCACCGGCGCGGCCACCCCCAGCAGGCCAGCCAACATCGCGGCCCTCCCCGAGGTGATCATGGTCTCCAGGTCCACCTCCAGGCCAGCTAGGAACATCAGGAAGATCACCCCCAGGTGGGCCAGTTGCGAGATGGTCTCTTCCAGGCGCAGGCCGTCGAACAGGGGCCAGTGCATCATGTTGAGCAGCGAAGGGCCAAGCAGCACGCCGGCCAGCAGCTCGCCCAGCACTGCAGGCTGACCCAACCGGGCGCTGAGGCTGCCCGCGCCTTTGGCCACGGCAAGGATGATCGTGAGGACAAGCAAGAATTGCAGCAATGGGTCCATGGTCGGGTCTCCGAGCCTTTCTACAAGTAGCGAATCCAGATATACCCTGAAGCGACCAACAAGGAGAGGGCTGTGGTCGCCAGGCTGTAGCGCAGGAAGTCGTGAAAGGTGATGTGGTAGCCGCTCCTCTCGGCCAGGCTGGCCATCCCCACCAGCGTGGCGTTGCCGCCCAGCGCCAGCGACCACCAGAGCGGCTCCAGCGGCATGGCTTGGCCCAGGCCGCGCACCAGGGGGATCATGGTGGCGGTGCAGGGGATGTTATCCACCACGCCGGCGACAAGGGCAGAGAGCCAGAGCAGGAGCAGGGAGGTCAGCCCCACGTTGCCCTTGGTCAGACGGATGGCTGCCTGCCCCGCCCGTTCAATGATGCCCACCTGCACCACCGCCTCCACCACGATGAAGAGGCCGACAAAGAAGAACAGGGTCGTCCACTCGACGTCCCGCAGCACCTTGTGGGGATCGCGCCGCCCCCAGACCATGAGCAGGGTGGCCCCGGTCAGGGCGATGGTAGCCGGCTCCAGGCTCAGGGCGCCGTGCAGCTGGAAGCCCGCCACCACCGCAATCAGCACCGCCAGCCCCCTGGCCAGGAGGGCTCGATCGGTGACCAGGGCCTGGGTGTCCAAGGCCTCCAGATCGGCAGCGTGACCTCGGCCAGCGCGGAGTTGCTTCCCGAAGATCAGCCACATCTGCAGCAAGAACAGGGCCAAGATGATGAGCACCACCGGCCCCATGTTGACAGCGAAGGCGAGAAAGTCGATGCCCGCGGCGCTGCCGATGAGCACGTTGGGCGGGTCGCCGATGAGCGTGGCTGCCCCACCGATGTTGGAGGCCAGGATCTCCGCGACCAAGAACGGCAACGGGCTGACGCCCAGGCTGCCGGTGACGAAGAGCGTCACCGGCACTACCAACACAACGATGGTGACGTTGTCCAGCAGGGCGGAAAAAAGCGCGGTGACCACGGAAAGGATCATCAGAATGCGCAGCGGATCGCCTTTGCCCAGGCGCACAGCCTGCACGGCGATCCACTGGAAGAGACCGGTCTCGCGCAAGATGTTGGCGATGGACATCATCCCGGCCAGCAGGAAGATCACGTTCCAGTCCACCGCGCCGAAGGCCGCCTCTTGGGGCAGGATGCCCAAGACGATCATGGTCACCCCGCCCAGCAAGGCAGCCAAGGTGCGGTGCATCCGTTCGGTGACGATGAAGCCATAGCAGAGGAGAAAGACGCCCCCGGCCAGCCAACTATCGCTCATGGGCCTGTCTCCCCGTTCATCGGGGCAGGGTGGCCTGTGGCTCGGCGTCGCTGCCCTGCCCAAGGGTGACCGCCAACAACGACAGCAGGTTGATGTACCCTACTACATGGTACCGTTCATCCACCACCG
>JAAYZY010000071.1 GCA_012514615.1 Chloroflexota bacterium
ACGAGGTGATCATCACCCTGCCCTGGATGTACCACCGCAAGATCTTGAGCCTGGTGGACCAGTGCCAGAGGGCTTGCGTGCGGGTGCGCATCGTGCCAGATCTCTTCCAGTTGCGGCTGGGCAGCGTGGATGTGGATGACCTCAACGGCATCCCACTCATCGGCTTCCGCGATATCGCCATCAGCGGCTGGAAGCGCTGGGTGAAGCGAACCATCGACGTGGTGACCGCCTTGGTGGCCTTGGTGGTGCTCTCGCCGGTGCTGGCCCTGGTAGGCTTGGCCATCGTCCTGGAATCGCCCGGCTCGCCCATCTTCCGCCAGGTGCGCATCGGCAAAGGCGAAACGCCGTTCGTGCTCTACAAGTTCCGCTCCATGCACCGCGCCGCGCAGGAGCAGAAGCAGCAGCTAGCAGCGCTCAACGAGGCTGACGGCCCGCTCTTCAAGATCAAGGACGACCCGCGAGTCACCGCTGTGGGGCGTTTCCTGCGCCGCACCAGCCTGGACGAGCTGCCGCAGTTGGTCAACGTGCTGCGCGGCGAGATGAGCATCATCGGGCCCCGGCCGCCGCTGCCGGAGGAGGTGGAGCAGTACCAAGACTGGCACAAGAAGCGGCTGCAGATCTCGCCGGGCCTCACCGGGCTGTGGCAGGTGAGCGGCCGCAGCGAGCTCACCTTTGACGAGATGGTCATGCTGGACCTCTTCTACATCGAGAACTGGTCTTTGGGGCTGGACCTGCGCATCGCCCTGCGCACCATCCCCAAGGTACTGCTAGGCGACGGAGCCTACTAGTCTACCCAGGGAGAGAAGCTTCCATGTTCCAACTGTCGCGCGCCGACCAAGAATCGTTGATCGCCTTTGCCCAAGACCTCGTCCGCATCCCCAGCCCCTCCACCCAGGAGGGCGAGGTGGCCGAGCGTCTGGCCCAAGAGATGCGTCGGGTCGGCATCACCGATGTGTGGACCGACCGCATTGGCAACGTCATCGGGCGCATTGGCCAAGGGCGCGGCCCCAAGCTCTTCTACGATGGGCACATGGACACGGTGGGCATCGGTGACCGCACCTCCTGGGTCAGCGACCCCTACGGGGGGCCGGTGCAGAACGGCATCCTCTATGGGCTGGGCGCGGTAGACATGAAAGGCGCCCTGGCATCCATGGTCTACGGCGCGAAGGCGCTCATGGAAAGCGGCCTCTCCCCGCAGGGCGACCTGTTCCTCATCGGGGTGGTGCAGGAAGAGCCGTGCGAGGGGTTGGGCGTGCGCGTCTTGGTGGAAGAAGAGGGGATCGTGCCGGACTTCGTCATCCTGGGCGAAGCCACCAACTTGCAGATCAAGCGGGGTCACCGCGGCCGGATGGAGATCTCCGTCACTGTGCACGGCCGCTCGTGCCACGCGTCCGCCCCGGCGCAGGGTGAGAACGCCATCCACATGGCTGCCCGACTCATCTTCGGGGTGGAGCTCCTGACCCCGCACCTGCTGGAAGACGCCTTTCTGGGGGCCGGCACCCTTACCGTGACCCACATCGAGAGCTCGGCCGGCAGCCGCAACGCGCTGCCGGATCGCTGCACCTTCTCCATCGACCGTCGGCTCACCGTGGGCGAGACGGAAGAGCGGGCCCTGAGCGAGATCGAGGGCGTCATCACCCGAGAAGGGGCCCGCGCCTCCATCAGCGTGGCCCAGCAGGAGAGCGTCAGCTACACCGGCTACCGCGCTTCGGTGCGAGATGTCTACCCGGCCTGGGTGATGCCCGAAGGCCACCCACTGATCCGCCAGGCCAGCCGAGCCATCGAGCGCGCCCTGGCTTTCCGCCCTCGCTGCGGCCGCTGGAACTTCTCCACCGACGGGGCCTACACCATGGGGGTGGCCGGCATCCCCACTATCGGCTTCGGGCCGGGCGAGGAGAAGTATGCCCACACCACCGACGACCAGGTGCCGGTGTCGGACCTGATCCGGGCAGCCCAGGGCTACGCTGCCATCGCCGCCGAAGTGCTGAACGCGCGCTAGGCAGCAGCCCCTGTCGCCTAACGCTGCCCAACCACCTCTTCAGAGGAGAGAACCATGCCCGCAATCGTAGTCACTGGCGCCCAATGGGGCGATGAAGGCAAAGGCAAGGTCACGGACCTGTTGGCCGGGCGAGTGCAGGTGGTCGCCCGCTACGGCGGCGGCGACAACGCTGGCCATTCGGTGCAGCTTGCCGGCGAACGCTTCGCCCTGCACCAGATCCCCTCGGGCATTCTTTGCCCCGGGGTCGTCTGCGTCATGGGCAACGGGATGGTGGTGAACCCCAAGACGCTCAACGGCGAGCTGGAGATGCTGGCCGGGCGAGGCGTGGATATCAGTCCAGAGCGGCTCAAGCTCAGCGACCGCGCCCACCTGAACCTGCCCCAGCACCAGGCCCTGGATGGGGCGGCCGAAGCCGCTCTGGGCGGCGGCGCCATCGGCACCACCCGCCGGGGCATCGGGCCCTGCTACTCCGATAAGGCCGCGCGCACCGGGATGCGAGCCGCCGAGATGCGGGACCCTAGCCAGTTCGCCAAGAAGCTGGCCGCCGCCCTGCAGGAGAAGAACCTCTGGCTCCAGGGGCTCTACGGCCTGAAACCGCTGCCGGTGGACGCCCTGGTGCAGGAGTACGCGGCCTACGCCCGGCGGCTGGCCCCCCACCTGGCCGACACCTCCCTGCTGGTGAACCAGACCCTGCAGCGCGGCCAGATGGTGCTGTGCGAAGGGGCGCAAGGGACGCTGCTGGACCTGGACCACGGCACCTATCCCTTCGTCACCAGCTCGTACCCCACATCCGGCGGGGCCACCGTCGGGTTGGGCATCGCCCCTCGCTGGATCGAGCGGGTCATCGGCGTGGCCAAGGCCTACTCCAGCCGTGTGGGCGCCGGCCCCTTCCCCACCGAGCTGTTTGACGCCGTGGGCGATCGCATCGTGGAGGTGGGCCACGAATACGGCACCACCACCGGTCGCCGGCGCCGCGTCGGCTGGCTGGACCTGGTGGCCCTGCGCTACTCAGCGCGCATCAACGGCCTGGACTCGTGGGGCGTCACGCTGCTGGACGTGCTCACCGGCATCCACCCACTGCGGTTGGCGGTGGCCTACCGTTACAAAGGGCTGGAGCTGACTGAGCTGCCCAGCGACCCGGCCGTGTTGGCCGCCTGCGAACCGGTCTTCGTGGAACTGCCGGGTTGGGACAGCGACATCACCACCTGCAGCCTCTTCGAAGAGCTGCCCGCGGCCGCCCAGCGCTACATCCGGCTCATTGAAGATGAGACCGGCGTGGCCGTAGACCTGGTCTCGGTGGGCCCGGACCGCCAGCAGACCATCCTACGCCGCGACCTGGTGTAGCCATCGCCCCTCAAGGGAACCTGGGCGAGGCTGGATACGTCTCACAGACATGATGGATGGCAGAGTGACCCCATGAACCATCTCGCCTCGCCCGCCCCGCCCAACCGCCCAGGGCTCAGGCCACTGATGTTGTTGGCCCTCGCCCTGGCGCTGTTCAGCCTGGCAGCCTGTGACCAGCCGGCGCCGGCGGCTCCTCCGTCTCCGGCCGGGAACGGGGAGGCCATCGGCGTGATCACCCCAGCGGTGATCCCCTTCGACCCCACGGCAACGGCCCCGGCCGCGCCGTCGCCCACCCAGACCCGTACGCCCCGGCCCACGGCAACCGAGACGGAGACGCCGACGCCCACCCGCACCGACACGCCCACAGTCACGCCAACGCCCACCGAGACCCCCCTGCCGGAGGATCGGCTGCAGCAAGCGCTGGCCTGGCAGAAGGAGGGCGACCTTGAACAGGCCAAACGCGACTACGCGGCCATGGCCGCCGCCCCCCCGGGAGAGACGTCGGCCGAGGTGCGCCTGCAGGCCGCCTACCGGCTGGGTGAGTGTTACCACTTGGACGGCCACTGGGTGGAAGCGGTGGCCGCGCTGGAGCGCTTCCTGGAGGAGCACCCAGAGTCGCCCTTCCGCCAGGCGGCGCTGTTCCGCCTGGCCGACAGCCTGCTGCAGTTGGGCGAGTTCGAGAAGGCTGAGGCGCGCTTCGACGAGTATCTAGCCGACGACGAGACGCTGGCCGACCTGGTCTACGAGCGCTTGGCTGACGTCTATGCCGCAGGGGGCCAAGACGAGAAGGCCCTGGCCTGGTACAGCCAGACCCTCGATACCAGCGCCGGGGCTGCCCGTGAGCTGCTGGTCAGGGAGAAGATGGCTCGGGCCCATCAGCGGCTGGGCGACGTCGAAGAGGCTGTCGCCAACTACCAGACCATCCTTCGCCGGGCCCAGTACGCCCCCTACCGCGCCCAGATCGCCTACACGCTGGGCGAGCTGCTGGCCGGCGAGGAGAGGGAGGCAGAGGCGCTACGCGCCTACCAGTCGGCCGTGGACGCCGATGTACGGGGCCGCTACGCCTACTTGGCCATGGTGCGCCTGGTGGAGGCAGAGGCCCCGCTGGATGAGTTCCAACGAGGTGTCACCGACTACTACAACCAGGTCCACAGCCTGGCCGCGGCCGCCTTCGGGCGCGTGCTGGACGACCGAGATCATCCCCAGCGGGATGAAGCGCGCCTCTACCTGGGCCGCACCCACCGCGCCCTGGGCACGCTGGATATTGCCGCCGAGTGGTACCGACTGGCGACGCAATCCAGCCCCGAGGCCCCGTGGATCGCTGACGCCTGGCTGGAGATGGCGGACGTCCTGAACCGCGCCGGCAAGCCGGAAGAAGCTCGGGAGGTCCTTGAGGAGTTCGCCGAAACCTACGCCCAGCATCCCCGCCGCCCTGCTGCGCTGTGGCAGCGGGTGCAAGTGCTGGCGAACGCCAAAGGCTGCCAAGCGGCCCTGCCGGAATATCGCGCCCTGGCCGACGCCGTGCCTGAGAGCAGCGTGGCCATCGAAGGGCTGCTCACCGCCGGGCTGTGCCTGTACGAAGACGTCAAGGCTGGCGACAGCCTGGGCGCCTTCCAGAAGGCGCTGCGACTCAGCCAGCAGCAAGCCAGCCCAGCCAACGCCCAGAAAGCGGCGTTCTGGGTCGGCAAGGCCTTGGCCGCTGTGGGCCGCACCGCCGAGGCGCGCCAGGCATGGCAGACGCTGGCCCAAGAAGCGCCGGAGACCTACTATGGCCTGCGGGCCGGCGAACTGGCCCGCCCCACAGCGCCCAACACCGACGAGCTGGCTCGGCCGTCCCTGGGCTCCCCCTTGCCCCAGAGCGACACCTGGCCGACCCCCACCGTGGAACCGGCCGTCCTGGAGTGGATTGCCCAGTGGGCCGACGCGCCAGCCCGCACCCCGGCCCAGGTAGAAACCGCTTTCCGCGACGACGACCGCTTCCGCCGCGCCCAGGCGCTCTTGGAGGCTGGCCTGGGTAGCCAGGCCGATAGCGAGACCGAGACCTTGCGCCGGGACCTGGAAAGCGACCCCGCCGCGCTCTACGCCCTGGCCGTGTGGCTGCACCGGGAAGGGCTGCACCGACCGGGGGTGCTGGCGGCCCGCGCGGTGGTCAACCTCTCGCCAGCCCAGACGCTGGCTGCCGCCCCGGCCCCCCTGGCTCGGCTGGTTTACCCGCTGGACTACCAGACCTTGCTGCTGAAAGAAGCTCGCAGCCACGGGTTGGACCCCCGGGTGCTGGCCGCGGTCATTCGTCAGGAGAGCCTCTTCCAGGTGCAAGCCGTCTCGTCGGCCCAGGCTCGCGGCCTCATGCAGGTCATCGGCGACACCGGCCGCTGGATCGCCCTGCAGATCGGGTGGCGCAACTTCCAGGAGAGCCAGCTCCACCTGCCTTACGTCAACGTGAGGTTCGGGGCCTACTACCTCCAGGTGCAGCTAGACTCCTTCGACGGTGCGCTGAGCCGAGCCCTGGTTGCCTACAACGCCGGGCCGGGGCGCGCCGCACAGTGGAGCAAAGACCGCCCGGACCCGGACCTCTTCGTCGAGCGCATCGCGCTCAGCGAACCGCGCACCTACGTAGAGCGGGTCTACGAAGGCTACCATCAGTACCGGCGGCTCTACGACGCCGCCCTTCTCCCGCAGGAGTAGCGGCCGAGGGCTGCGCAGGGCCTCAGAGGAGGCGATACGACAGTGAGCAAGCGGGCGCAGAACGAGGGGGCCGAAGGCCTGGGGGCGGCGCTCCTGTGTGGCGGCATCGTGGTCGTGGTGGTGGTTGTTGTCTGGGCCGGCATCGCGCTGACCTATCAGCAGCAGATCGCGGCCTCGCGCCAGGCTGAGGCCCAGCAGGCGCAGGGAGAGGCGCCGGCGGCAACCCTCAGCCCGGAGCAGGCTGCGCCCACCCCCACCGAGGCGGCCTGTGGGGCGCCGGCCGGCTGGCAACCCTACGAGGTGCAGGCAGGCGACAACCTGCCCACCCTGGCCTGGCGCAGCGGCACCACCTCCTACACCCTGATGCGGGGCAACTGCCTGGAGAGCACAGCCATCTTCGTCGGGCAGCGCCTCTACCTGCCGCCCACCACGCCGACGCCGTCCCCCTGATGCCCCACTTCACAGAGCGAGGCAGCGGCCATGTGGAGCCTTGACGACACCATCGCCGCCATCGCCACCCCCCCAGGCGAAGGCGGCATCGGCATTGTGAAAGTCAGCGGTCCGGCAGCGCTGCGCCTGCTGCAGCGCCTGTGGGCCTCCGGGCACCCTGCCCCGGAGGCCACGCCGCCCCCGGCCGCAGCAGAACCGTGGCCTCCCCGCCAGATGCGCTACGGCGCCATCCGCCACCCCATCAACGGCCGCCTGGTGGACGAGGTCCTGGCCGTGTGGATGCCCGCGCCCCACACCTACACCTGCCAGGATGTGGTGGAGGTGCAGTGCCACGGCGGTCTCATGGCCACGCGGGCGGTGTTGGCGCTGCTGCTGCAGGCTGGGGCGCGCCTGGCCGAACCAGGCGAGATGACCCTGCGCGCCTTCTTAGGGGGGCGGATCGACCTGGCCCAAGCCGAGGCCGTGCTGGGCGTCGTGCAAGCCAACACAGAGCTGGGCCTGCAGGTGGCCGCGGGCCAGTTGGCCGGCAGCCTTTCCAGCGAGATCCGCCGGCTGCGCGCCCCTCTCCTCAACGTTCTGGCCCACTTGGAGGGGAGCATCGACTTCCCCGAAGACGAGATCCCAGCCTGCAACGTGCCGGCCCAACTGGCCGAGGTGCAGGTCGGGCTTCAGGGCTTGCTTACGGAGGCTGAAACTGGCGTCATCTACCGGCAGGGCATCCGCACGGCCATCGTGGGCCGGCCCAATGTGGGCAAGTCCAGCCTCCTGAACGCCCTGCTGCGGGTGGAGCGGGCCATCGTCACCGCCATCCCCGGCACCACCCGCGACACCTTGGAAGAGACCCTCAACGTGCGTGGCGTGCCGCTGGTCTTGGTGGACACGGCCGGCCTGCAAGCTGAGAGCCCAGACCCCATCGAGCAGTTGGGGATGGCCCGCAGCCGCGCCGCCCTGGCCGAAGCCGACCTGGTGCTGTGGGTGGTGGATGGCAGCCAACCGCTGGGCGCGGGCGACTTTGCCCTGCACCCGCTTTTGCAGGGCAAGCCGTGCCTGGTGGTGGTGAACAAGAGCGACCTGCCGCCGCGGACCGATGGCGCCTCCCTGCTGCCGCAGGCGCCTCACCTGGCGGTATCGGCCGTGCGCGGCACGGGCCTGGAGGCGCTGCAGGAGGCCATTCTGCAGCAGGTGTTGGGGGGGGCGGTGCAGCAGGCGCCCCCCCCGCGGGTGAGCCAGGTGCGGCACCAAACGCTGCTGCGCCTGGCCCTGACGCACCTGGAGGCAGCCATGGAGGCCCAAAGCAGCGGGCTGCCCACCGACTGTGTGACCATCGACGTGAACGGGGCGCTGCAAGCGTTGGGTCAGATCAGCGGCGAGACGGTCTCGGAAGACCTGCTTCAAACCATCTTCAGCCAGTTCTGCTTGGGGAAGTGACGGGGAACCCTCAGCGGGACAACTGCTGCAGAGCCAGGCGCAGCCGCTCAGCCAGGTCCAGCGTCTCCGCAGGCACGTTCTGCAGGGCCCGCTGCGCTTCCACCACACTGTAGCCGAGACTGGTGAGCGCTTCCAGCACTTCGGCGTCGGCCTGGGCCAGGGCCGGCGAGAGCCCCACTCCCCCGGCCGATGCGGCCACCTTCTCCCGCAGCTCCAGCACCAGCTTGCGCGCCGTCTTCAGGCCGATGCCCGGCACCTGGCTGAGCACCTCCACCTGCTCTTGGGCGATGGCTGTGCTGAGCTCGGCCACCGTCAGGCGGGAGAGCAACGCCAGCGCTGCCTTGGGCCCGATCCCCGACGCCGTGAGCAGCAGCTCGAAGAGCGCCTGCTCGGCTTCGGAGAGGAAGCCGTAGAGGCTCAGTTCGTTCTCTCGCACATGGAGATGGGTGCGCAGGTCCAGCGGTGCCCCGGGCTCGCCCACCCGCTGGAGGGCGGAGGCCGGCATGAAGACGCGAAAGCCGATCCCGCCAGCTACCTCCACGGTGACTGAGCGCTCGTCTTTGGCCAGCAACACTCCACGGAGACTGGCGATCATCTTCCCTCAACGGCTGTGTGGCGGCGCTGGTGCAAGGCCATCACCGGCTCCCGGAAGCCCTGGGCTGCGGCACGAAGCGGTACCCTACCCCGCGCACCGTCTGGATGTAGCTGGGGCGCGAGGCGTCCGGCTCGATCTTCTCGCGCAGGCGACGGATGCTCACCTCAACCAAGTTGCTGCTGCCCACGAAGTCGTACCCCCACACCTCGCGGAAGAGGTCGGCCTTCTGGATGGCGTGGTTGGGACGGGCCATGAGGTAGGCCAGGAGCTCGGTCTCGATGGGCGTGAGTTGAATGGTCTTGCCGCAGACGGTGGCCTGGTTGGTCTCGGTGTCCACCACCAGGTCGCCCTCGGCCAAGGTGCAGCCTTCGGCCATCTCTTGGCCCCAGCTGGAGCGGCGCAACAGCGCCTCCACCCTGGCCTGCAGCTCTTTGAACGTGAACGGTTTGGTGACGTAGTCGTCGGCGCCCAGGCTGAAGCCCTTGACGATATCGCTGGTGTTGCCCAGTGCAGTCAGGATGATGACGGGCAAGGTGGAGCGCTGGCGGATCCAGCGGACGACATCGAAACCATCCACGTAAGGCATCATAACGTCAAGAATGGCCAAGTCCACCGGCTGCTGCTGCAGGAGGTCGATGGCTTGCTGGCCGTTCTCGGCCTCCAAGGTTCCGTATCCGGCGGATCCCAGAAGCGAGACCAAGAGCTTACGCAGAGGTCCCTCATCTTCGGCGATGAGAATGGTGGCAGAACGGGAAGAGGGAGACATACACCCTCCCAGGGCCCTGAGCGACCGACCCAGAAACCAGGCCGTGTCTAGTCTGCGTTGTTGAGAAGCGCTTGCCAGCGGCTAGCGTGAAGGTGGCATATGGCAACAGCCAAAGCATCCGCCGTATCGTCAGGACGCGGGACTTCTGCAAGGTTCAGCAACACCCGAACCATCTCTTGCACCTGCTCTTTGGGCGCCGCCCCGTAGCCGGTCACCGCCTGTTTCACCTGCTGCGGTGTGTACTCCACCACCGGCAGGCCGGCGTGGGCAGCCGCCAGCAAGACCACCCCCCGGGCCTGCCCCACAGCAAAGGCGGTGCGGACGTTGCGGCTGAAGAAGAGCTCTTCCACCGCCACCACATCCGCCGCGCTCTCGTCCACCAGGCGCCTCACTGCCCGATAGATCTCGGCTAGCCGCTGCGGCAGGCTGAGGGTGGCTTCCGTCGTCAGCGTGCCGCACCCCTGCACCTGCAAGTGAGCTCCGTCACCCTCCACCAAACCGTAGCCCAAGCGGGCGGTGCCCGGGTCGATGCCCAGCACCCGCAGCGACGGCCAATGGCCCGGGGAGGGGATGGCGGCAGCCGGCGTCACGTCAGTCGCCGCCCTCCACAGCAGCCAGGGCCTCGTCGGACACATCCAAGTTAGAGTAGACCTGCTGCACGTCGTCCAACTCTTCCAGCCCCTCGATGAGGTTGAGGTTCTGCACCGTCTCCCGCACCCCAAGGGAGAGCCAGGTCTTGGGCACTTTGTAGATCGGCTCCTCGCTGTCGAACTCCACACCACGCCCGCTCAGGAACTCCCGCACCCACTGGAAGTTCTCCGGCTCGGTGTAGATCTCCATGGTGGTGTCGCCGACTTCCACGTCGTCGGCCCCGGCCTCAATGGCCAGCTCCAGCAGCTTGTCGGGGTTCTGTTCCTCCAACAGAACAGCCAGGTAACCCTTGGTATCGAACTGCCAGGCCACCGACCCGCTCTCGCCCAGTCTGCCCCCGGCCCGGGTGAAGAGCCGACGCACGTCGGCCACGGTACGGTTGCGGTTATCGGTGTAGACGTCCACCAGCAAGGCCACTCCGTGGGGGCCGTAGCCTTCGTAGGTCATCTCTTCGATGGCCGCGCCCTTCTCCAGGCCGCCGCCGCGTCGGATGGCACGCTCAATATTGTCTTTCGGCATGTTGGCCGCACGGGCCTTTTCCACCACCAAACGCAGCTTGAAGTTGCTGTCGGGGTCGGCCCCGTCGCGAGCAGCAATTTCGATCTCGCGCCCCACCTTGGTGAACAGCTTGCCACGTTTGGCGTCTTCTGCGCCCTTCTTCCGCTTGATGGTCGCCCACTTGGAATGACCGGACATCCTTCTCCCCCTCCGTCTGGGAATCCGAGTCAGGGGTCGGCGCTCCTCCCGCGTCCTGCGGGAAGTCTCTGCACTTACCCCTTGCACCCATTATACCATCAGGCTGCAATTCGCGCTAGCGGCGCCTTGCCCCCTGTTGGCGATGCCACTTGACGAATCCGGCGCAGGGTTGTATAATGCCGCCAACGTATTCCTCGGTAGCTCAATTGGCAGAGCGTCCGGCTGTTAACCGGTAGGTTGCAGGTTCGAGTCCTGCCCGAGGAGCTGGCAAGGCCCAGTCGGCTGACTGGGCCTTGCGTCTGCCGGGCCCCTGTGCGTCGTCAGGCCGCCGCCTCCATCGCACGACGCGGGCACGGGCGGAACGGGAGAATCCATGCCACCTGCGGAAGAACACCCAACCCCCGGCTTCCAGACCGATCGCGTCCTCACCCTCACCGCCGCCCATGCCCTCCACGATGTCTATGCGGCATTCCTGGCGCCGCTGCTGCCTCACTTCATTGAGGTCTTTCGGCTCACCAAGACCGAGGCCGGCCTGCTGAGCATGGTGGTGCAGGGCGCTTCACTGATCCAGCCGTTCATCGGCCGAGCCGCCGACCGCTTCAACCTGGTGCCGCTGGTCATGCTGACGCCAGCCGTCACCGCAACCGTCATGAGCCTCATCGGCATCGCCCCGAGCTACGGCTGGCTGGTGCTGCTTCTGCTGGTGTCGGGCTTCAGCTCGGCCGGCATCCACGCCACCGGGCCGGTGCTCACTGGCAACGTCTCCGGCGACAAGCTGGGCCGTGGCATGGGCTTCTGGATGGTGGGCGGGGAGCTGGGCCGAGCCTTGGGCCCGGTGGTCATCGTCACAGCGGTGAAGGTGCTGGCCTTCCCGCAGCTCCCCTGGCTCATGGTGGGCGGCTTCGCCACTTCCGCCGTGCTCTGGGTGCAGCTGCGAGACGTCTCGCTGCGACCGCCCCCCGGCCTGCCGGCAGCGCCGTCGCTGCGCCAGGGTCTACGCATGATGGGCCCCTTTGTGGGGGTGTTGGCCGGCCTCTTGGCCGCCCGCTCGTTTATGATCGTCACCCTCTCCACCTACCTGCCCACCCTGCTGACGGAGGAAGGGAGCAGCCTGTGGCTCGCCGGCGTCTCGCTCACAGCGCTGGAGACGGCGGGCGTCGTGGGGGCGCTGATCGGGGGGTCGTTGAGCGACCGCCTGGGCCGCCGCCGGGTCCTCTTCGGCTCCATGATCAGCTCTTCCCTGCTGATGCTGCTCTTCTTGGCGGTGGAAGGCTGGGTGCGCTTCCCGCTGCTGCTGCTGTTGGGCCTGACCGCGCTGTCGGTGGCCCCGGTAATCATGGCCTCGGTGCAGGAGAACTTCCCCCAGAGCCGCTCCATGGCCAACGGCATCTACATGGCCCTGAACTTCGGCATTCGCGTGCCGGTGCTGCTGGTGGTGGGCGCCCTGGCCGACTGGCTGGGCCTGCACACGGCCTTCGTCATCAGCGCCATCCTATCTCTGGTGGGGCTCCCGTTCCTGCGCTGGCTCCCTGTCCCCGAGCGACGGCGCTAGGCCTGGCGCCACTCACGGCTGGACGGTGATGACGCCCAACGGCACGTGGTTCGCGCCGGTATCGGACCGCGGCAGCCGCCACAAGCCTTGCTCCCCTTTGAGGTACAGGCCGGCCACCAGGGTGTAGCTGCCCGGGGGCAGTGTGGGCGGCAGGGTCAGGCGGTAGTGCTGAGGGATGCTCTCGCCGGCTGGCCAGCGGGCCGTGGGGAAGCCATCGCCGCCCAAGGCCGCGTCGTAGCCGCTCACCCAACGGCCTTGGCCATCCAGCACCTGCACGAAAGCGGTGTAGTTGGCCGAGGCCGGCCCCAAGGCCTGCCAGTAGAGCCCCAGGTAGACCGTCTCCCCCACCCGGAAGGAGGGCCAGCCCTCGTCGGCAGGCGGGCCGCCGGCCAGGGCCGTCTGTCGACGCTCGTGGACGAAGCCATCCCTGGTCAGGTCGAACCCGGCCAACCGCAGGTTGTCTTGAAACGGAACCGCCAGGGGATGCTGGCCCTGGGGCCTCGAGTCGAAGTCGGCATGGTCAGCGAAGCGGAACAGCAGCAGCGCCACCCCTTCGAACCCCTGGCGCACCTCCAGCCGCTGGGCGTTGCCCAGCAACCCGTTCAGCACCAAGCGCAGCGGATCCACCAGCGGCTCTTGCCACAGCACCAGCCAGGCGCGGCGGTGATGGCCGGCGACCTGCTGCAGCGCCTGGGCCGCGGCGCTCTGGGTTAGCGGTTGGTCCAAGTTCACCAGGAACCCTTCCGGCAGAGGGTAGAGCGGCAGCGCCTGCCCCAGGTAGTAGCGCGCCAGCGGGGCGCTATGCCCCCCCACCAGGATAACGGCGTCGCCCGGGCGGGCCTGGGCCTGCAAGTAGGTCAGCAGGCCGCGGAAGTCCGGCCGCTGCAGGCTGGGGGTCTGGGACGTGCGCCACAGCGCCCATCCCTGAAACCCCACCAGGCCCGCCAATGTCAACGCCGCCAGCGCCCAGCCGCCCCGTCGCCGCCACAGGGCGGCCAGCGCCTCGGCAGCAAGCCAGGTGAGGAGCGGGAAGAGGAAGATCACGTAGCGCGGAGCGTACTTGGGCCACAGCGAAAGCAGCACGCCGGCCGACAGCAGCGGCGCCCCCACCAAAGCCGCCCACAGCAGCGGCCCAGGGCAGCGCGGTGAACGAGCCAGGCACGGCGCAGCCGCGCCCCCCAAAGCCAGCAGGAACAGGGCCGCCCCCACGGCCTGGGCAACAGGGACATCGCCCCAGGAAGGGCCGGCGGCCCACGCCCCTGCCGTCTGCAGGGCCGCCTGGCCCAGGGCAAAGGGCCCCCGCCAGAAGGTGCGGTGCTCCACCGTCCGCCAGGCCACCCAGAGCCACGGCAGCAAGGCCAGGGGCGAGGCCAGCCACGCCCAGCGGTAGCCTTGCCACCGACCCATGGGGGCCGGCCTGAGGACCAGCAGACCGTGACCGGCCAGGGCCAGCGCGGCGAAGGGGTGCATCAGCAGGCCGGCTGCGCCCGCTGCAAGGTAGAGCCACGCCGACCACCCGGCCAGCAGCGCATACGAGGACAAGGTCACGGCCAATGCCAGCCAGGCATAGGCGCGTGCCTCGCCCGCGTACCACACGGCCAGGGGGCAGCAAGCCCACAGCAGGGCCGCCGCAAGCCCCCCGCCCCGGCTACCCAGGCGACAGCCCCAGGCCCACAACAGGCAGAGCAGCAGCAGGTCCGGCAGCACCGAGAAGTAGCGCAGGGCCAGGGAAGAGTCGCCGGCCAGGCGCAGCCAACCGGCCAGCCCCAGGAAGTAGAGGGGCGGGTGATCGGCCAAAGGCAGCTCAGCCGGGTGCTCCGCCATATGCCAGGCCAGCCCCTCGTCTGGCCAGAGGCTCTGGCCCTTCAGCAGGACCACCCGCAAGGCGAAGCCCGCCCAAGCCAGCCCCAACACGGCCCACCGCCAGCGCGCCTGGCTCACCGCCCACCCCCCACAGCGCCGGCCGCCCGCGCTTGACACCGCCTCACAGACGCGGTATACTCAGGCCAGTAGAACATCCGTTCTATTTCGGAGCTGCTGTGCAGATGAAGGAGGGAACAGAACCGATGCAGGCCATTAGGAATGGGGCGCTGTTGCTCTTGGTGGGGACGGCCATCACCCTGGCCGTCGTGGTGGGCAAGGGGTTGAGCCCCGACGCCGGGGCCCTGCTCATGGGCGTGGCGGCGGGCTTCCTGGCCAGCCTGCCGGCTTGCGCAGTGGCGATTCTCTGGGGCGCACGGCGGCAGCGCCAAGAGCCGCCCGCGCCGCCCCCACCCACTGCCCCACCTCCCACGGTGATCATGCTGCCGGGCGCGGCTGCCGGCGCCGGCTGGCCCTCGGGCTACCCGACCTATCCGCGGCAGTTCGTGGGCCAAGACGACGAGGACGAGGGCTGAGGCGTTGGGCGCGGCCCAGCCCTGCCCTGTGTCAGCCCTGCCGCCAGACGGTTGCCCTACCATGCGCCGGCTGCGCTCCCGGGCTCAAGTGGCCACGGCGACGCCGCGGTCGGCCCTGCCGGCTATTGTACCGCGTGACGGGGGGGAGTCAAACGCCTTGGGCCGCTGCCTTTGGCGTTGCACCCTCGCTAAGGTATACTGGCAGCAGCAGGCCCCGGCCCCCCAGGGGGCGTCGGGCCCCAGGGGGATGGTCCATGCAGGTGTCCATGGTTCAGGTCGACGGGCGGTGGGATGGGTGGCTGCAGGAACTGCCAAGCGCCCACGCCCTACAGAGCAGCGGTTGGGCTGAGTTCAAGGCAGGCTACGGCTGGCAGCCTCAGGCCCTGCGCCTGCACGAAGGCGAGCAGACCCAGGCCCTGGCGCTGCTGTTGGTGCGTCGGCTGCGCGGCCTGCCCTGGGGCGTCGGCTACGTACCCAAGGGCCCTTGCCTGCGTGATCCCGACCGCCTGGACCTGTGGCAAGACGTCCTGGCCGCCTTGGAACGGCTGGCCCGCCGGGAGCGGCTCCTCTTCGTCAAGATCGACCCCGATGTGGAGCGCCCGGCAGACGACGAGATCGCGCCGCTCCCCCAACTGCTGGGCCAGCGCGGCTGGCAGGCCTCCGCCGAGCAGGTGCAGTTCCGCAACACCGTGCTGCTGGACCTGACCCCTGAGCCCGAGGCGCTGCTGGAGGCCATGCACCCCAAGACGCGCTACAACATCCGCCTGGCCGCCCGACGCGGCGTCACGGTGCGCCCCGGCACAGGCAGCGACCTACCGGCCTTCTACCACCTGTACCAGACCACTAGCCAGCGGGATGGCTTCCTCATCCGCCCCTACGCCTACTACCGCGACCT
>JAAYZY010000072.1 GCA_012514615.1 Chloroflexota bacterium
CCACTCCAGGCGGTGGGTGGCGCGGATGCTGTTGGCGCAGAGGCGGGTCAGCTCCCTGGAGTGAGCCAGCGCCTCGTCCCGCGCCTGATTGACCGCCTCCAGGCGCTGGCGGATCTGTCCGAAGATCTGCTGCAGTTGATCCAACGTGCCTCCCTGCCTCCCTATCACCGAGGCCCGACAGCGGGTGTGCCAGCTCGGCCCCGAGGAGAGGTCATTCCCGAAAGCCCAGGGGCCGGCTGGGGTCAAAGCCCTGATCCGGCGTCTTGATCTCCCCGAACTGCGCCTCGAACTTCTGCAGGTTGTCGCCCAGGGCGCGGTACAGCAGCTTGGCGTTCATGGGGGTCATCACCACCCGGGCGTAGACCCGCGCCGATGGCTGGTTGGGCAGGATGCGCGCGAAGTCGATGAGCAGCTCCGAAGGCGAATGGGTGATCAGGGCAAAGTTGGCGTAGACCGCCTCCAACTCCGACGGCAGCTCTACGTTCACCCGCGCCGAATGGACAACGTTCTGCGGCTTGGGGTTCATGGCCCCCACCTCCCTGTTGCGGCCGTCGCGCGCCTAGTGGCCCTAGCGTCAGAACGGCAGGTCGTTCTCTTGGAAGTGGCCCTCCGGCTCTTCAGGGCCGCCCATATCGCCACGGCCGCCGCTGCCCCCGCCCAGGAACTTGATGGTCAGGGCAGTGATCTCGTAGGAGGCGCGGGTGGAACCGTCGTTGGCCGTCCACACCCGGGGCCCGCCGGTCTGGGGGTCTGGCTTCATCTCACCTTCGATGAAAACCTGGCGACCCTTGCTCAGGTACTGGTTGCAGGTCTCGGCCAGCTTGCGCCACGCGCTGACCCGCCACCAGACCGTCTCTTCGCCGGCGCTGCCGTCCGGGTTGGTCCACTTGCGGTTGGTGGCCACCGAGAAGCTGGTGACCGGCACCCCGTTGGGGGTGTAGCGCATCTGGGGGTCGCTGCCCAGGTTGCCGATGATCGTCACTCTGTGGTACATGCGGGCTCCTCTCACTGCAGGGTGGCCGCCTGGAGAGCCAAGCTGACTCGCAGACGGGCGTACATAGGGAAGCCAGAAGGCTGCGGCCGAAGGTGCTGGGGAACGGAACAGACTAGCGCGGGCGCACCGTCACGGCCCGACGGCTGTAGTGTACCGCAGATGGCCTACCGTGTCAAGGTTTCGGCGTTGGCCACAGTCGGCCAACCGGCAAGCCGACAGGGCTGCGGCATTTGCTCGTAGAGAGGTCTTGTGTTACAATACGGTCTAGCGGGGGAGAAGGCAGAGAAGACCGGCCCCCTCATGGCAGATCGGAGGTTGAAAGGGCTTTGGATAAGGAATACAAGGATACGCTCATTCGGGAGTATCAGCTCCACCCATCAGATACCGGTTCGCCCGAAGTGCAGGTGGCCGTTCTGACCACGCGCATCAACGAGTTGATTGAGCACCTCAAGGTGCACAAGCACGACGAGCATTCGCGCCGTGGGCTGTTGAAGATGGTCGGCCAGCGGCGACGGCACTTGGCCTATCTGAGCCGCACCAACGCCGATCGGTATCGGGAGCTCATCCAGCGTTTGGGCCTGCGCAAGTAAGGCTGCGGTGGAGACCTGGGCCTGACAGGCTTCTGGTGGCAACGGTCAGTCCTGGAAGGGTGGAGGGGCAGTGGGAGCCTCGGCAGCGCGCGGGGCTCTGCGGCAACCTCCATCTTTTTTTGGCGGCCCAGAGACAGGGCAGGAGGGGCAGGGTAGATCGGCGCGCCCGGTGGAGGCGCGCCCACATGTCGAGTCAGAGTGCAGGAATTGGGGAGCGAAGCCCAACGGCCGTTGGGAGGCGATTCCCAGTCCCTGACCTCTGGCTCGGAAGTCCGGACCTGGGGGAAGACCAAGGCGGCGCTGGCGCGGCCAGCCCCGGACCGATCCCCCACATCGACCGGGAAGCCGTCCCTTGCAGGGGGGCGGACCGGGCACCACGTTGCTGCATGAACTGCTAGAGGAAAAGGGAGTACCAACCCAAATGGAATCACACCGTTTCGAGACCCGCATCGGCGACCACGAGATCATCATCGAGACCGGCAAGCTGGCCCGCCTGGCCGGCGGCGCGGTGCTGGTGCGCTCCGGCGACTCCGTGGTCTTGGCCACGGCCACCGCTTCGTCCAGCCCCCGCGAGGGCATCGACTTCTTCCCCCTGACGGTGGACTACGAGGAGCGCCTCTACGCCGCGGGCAAGATCCCCGGCAGCTTCTTCCGACGTGAAGGCCGCCCCACCCAAGAGGCGATCCTCACCTCGAGGTTGATCGACCGGCCGCTCCGCCCGCTCTTCCCCACCGGCTTCCGCAACGACGTCCAGGTCATCGTCACGGCTCTCTCCACCGACGGGGAGAACCAGTTGGACATTCTGGGCATCATCGGCGCTTCGGCCGCCCTGACCATCTCCAACGTACCGTTCCTGGGGCCCATCGGTGGCGTGCGCGTGGGCTACGTGGACGGCGAGTTCGTCTTCAACCCCACCGCCAGCGACCTGGAACACAGCACGCTGGACCTGCGCCTGGCCGGCACCCGCGACGCCATCCTGATGGTGGAAGCCGGGGCCTACGAAGTGCCCGAAGACGTGGTGCTGGAAGCGCTGCGCCGTGGCCACGAGGCGATGCAGAGCGTCATCGCCCTGCAAGACGAGATGCAGAAGAAGGTGGGCAAGCCCAAGATGGACGTGCCTCTCTACGAGCTGCCGGCCGAGACCGTGCAGCAAGTGAAGGCCCAGCTGGGCAGCCGCCTGATGGACACCCTGGCCCAGCCACACAGCAAGGAAGAGCGCCAGAACACCCTGGACGCCCTGCAAGCCGCTCTCGTGGAAGAGCTGGCCGAGCAGGTGGAGCCGGACAAGGTCAAGGAGATCTACCACGACCTGTTCAAGGCCGCCATGCGGGAACGAGTCTTGACCCAGGGCATCCGCCCCGACGGGCGCGACGAGCGGACGATCCGCCCCATCTCCTGCGAGGTAGGCCTGCTGCCCCGCACCCACGGGTCGGGCCTCTTCACCCGGGGCGAAACTCAGGTGCTCACCGTAGCCACCTTGGGCTCCACCCGCGATGAACAGATGTTGGACGACTTGGGCATCGAGAGCACCAAGCGTTACATCCACCACTACAACTTCCCGCCCTTCTCCACCGGCGAGACCTACCCGCTGCGCGGCCCACGGCGGCGCGAGATCGGGCACGGTGCGCTGGCCGAACGGGCGCTCTTCGCCGTCATCCCGCCTCAGGATGAGTTCCCCTACACCCTGCGCCTGGTCTCCGAAGTGCTGGCCTCCAACGGCTCCACTTCGCAAGCCAGCGTCTGCGGCAGCACCCTGGCCCTGCTGGATGCCGGCGTCCCCATCAAGGCCATGGTGGCCGGGATCGCCATGGGCCTGATCACCGACGGCAGCCGCTACGCCATCCTGTCGGACATCCAAGGGGTGGAAGACCACCTGGGCGACATGGAC
>JAAYZY010000073.1 GCA_012514615.1 Chloroflexota bacterium
CAACGGCCTTCCTGCTGCTGCTGGTTCTGGTGGGGGCTCTGGTGGCCACGGTGCTGATGGTGGTGCCGGTGGCTCGAGTGGCGCTCACTCCTCGCCTCATTGCCGCTGAGGTGACAGTGCCTCTGGTGGCCGACGTGAACCAGGCCACGGTGGACCTCTCGTCGGGGATGGTGCCCGGGCGCTTGGTGACGGACCTCTTGGAAGCGTCGGGTGAAGTGCCGACGGCGGGCCGACGCGATGCCCCCGATCTGCCTGCCTCCGGCACCGTGGTCTTCGTGAACCTCACTCCAGAGGAGGTTGAGGTTCCCATGGGCACCGTTGTGCGCACCTCCACAGGGACCACCATTCGCTTCAGCACCACACAGACGGTGACGGTGCCTGGGCCCACTGGCGGGCGCATCGAAGCGTCGGTCCAGGCTCTGACGTCTGGGCCAGCGGGCAATGTGCGGCGTAACCTAATCAACCGGATCGACGGCAGCCTGGGCTTGCGCCTGACTGTGACCAACCCAGAACCGATGTCGGGCGGCACCGTGAGGCAGGTAGGCCTGGTTACCTACGCCGACAAGGACCGCCTACGCACCTCCGTGTTGCAGAAGCTGGAGCTGGAGTCTGTCACTCGGCTGCAGAGTAGCCTGGCTGCTGGGGAGTATCTGCTGCCGCAGTCGGTGTCTATTGCGGTGCTGGACGAGGTCTACGAGCCGCCTCTGGTGGAGGTGGAGGCCGAGAAGCTCCGAGTGACCGTGCGAGTAAGAGCGCGTGCTATGGCCGTACCGGAAGAGAATGGCAACGAAGTGGCCCTTCGCCTGCTGGAATCGTCTGTGGAAGGACGGGGCCAGTTGGCGCCTCAGAGGGTGTCGTTCCAGCGCAGCGAGCAGGTGGAGATGAGCGCAGACGGGCAGCAGGCCGCCTTCTCGGTCACCGCGCGGGGCGTCGCCGTGCCTGAGATCAACCTTGCCGTGGTCCGTGAGACGATCGCGGGGATGCCCATCGACGACGCGGTGGCGTGGATGCAGGAGAACCTGCCCCTTCAGGAACCACCCTCGGTGACGGTGACGCCCGACTGGCTTGGACGGGTACCCTGGCTTTCGTTCCGCGTCCACTTGTTCGTGCAGATGGGGGAGTCGTAGCATGCGCATCGCTGCACTGGATGTTGGGGGACGGCGCATCGGTTTCGCCCTGGCGGACCCCACAGGGACGATCGTCAGTCGAACCGGCGCCTTTCAGCGAGGAGCCACTGTGGAAGCAGACCTGGACTCGCTGGCCGCCTGGATCGTGGGGGAGTCGGTGCACCTGCTCATCGTGGGGCACCCCGTGCACCTGAGCGGCCACACCGGCAGCCAAGCCCTGGAGGTTGAGGCGTTTGCCTGTGGGTTGGAGCAGCTCCTGGCTGAGAGGGCGATCCCGTGCCAGGTCAAGCTGTGGGATGAGCGCCTAACCTCTGTGATGGCGGAGCGCTACCTGTTGGAGATTGAACCGCGTGAGCACTCTCGTAAGCGTGAAAAGGGCAGAGTAGACGCCATCGCCGCTGGGATCATCCTGCAGGGATACCTGGAGCGGAACCCGGAAAGCACGTGGTGAGGGATGAACTTCAGAAACCTACTTAGGCTTCTCTTCTTTATGGTGGCTATATCGGCGGTGGCGCTAATGGGGCTGGTTGGCTTCGGCTATGTCAGCGACCAGTTCCAACCGGCAACGGCATTGGGGCGCGGCGAAGAGACCGTGGCAGTCTCGGTGGGGTCGCCGGAAGAGGTGGCGTTGGGGTTGTACCTGCGCCTGCGGCAGTCGGAGTTGAACACACCGGTGAGCGACGACGATACGACGGTCCCGTTCACGGTGGAGATGGGCGATACGGCGGCCACGGTGGCTGTGCGCCTGGAGGACCTTGGGCTGGTGAGAGACGCCAGCCTCTTCAGCCTGTACGTGCGGGTCAACCATCTCGATTCCACGCTGGAGGCGGGAGAATACCGCTTGCAGCCCAGCATGACGGTTCCCGAGCTGGCCGAGGCGCTGCAGCACGGCCGCGAGCGCGATCTGCTGGTGACCATCCCCGAGGGGTGGCGCATGGAGGAGATTGGCGAGCTGTTGGAGAGCCGGGGGATCGTGACCAGCGCCGCGGCTTTTGAAGCGGTGGCTCGCCGCCAGGCCGTACCCGATCTGGCCAGTGACTACGCCTACTTGGCTGGCCTGCCGGCCACCGCTGGGTTGGAAGGCTTCCTGTTCCCGGATACCTATCGGTTTGCCCAGGATGCCGACCCGGCCGACGTGGTCCGTCAGATGCTGAACCGTTTCGGCAGCCAGTACACGGCCGACGTGCAGGCGGCGGCGCTGGGGCGTTCGTCGTTTGAAGTCGTCACCGTCGCGTCCATTGTGGAGCGAGAGGCCGTGGTTGCTGAAGATCGCCCTGTCATCGCAGCTGTGTACCTGAACCGCCTGG
>JAAYZY010000074.1 GCA_012514615.1 Chloroflexota bacterium
CATCTTCTGCGCCTGCAGGAACTGCGCTTCCATCTGCTTGCGATCGCTGATGTCGGTGACCACGCCGTTGAAGTACAGCACCTCCCCGGCCAGGTCGCGCACCGCCACGGCCCGCTCTTCCACCCAGCGCACCTTGCCATCCTTGCCCAGCAGCCGATACTCCTTCCGAAAGTCTTCCACGCCGGCCGATGTGAACCCCTCCATGTCGGCCTTCACCTTCTCCAGGTCATCGGGGTGGATCAGGGAGGCGAAAGGCGTGCGCTGCCGCACCAGCGCCTCGGGCGAGTAGCCGAACTGGCTCACGTTCTCCGAGACGAACTCCACCGGCATTCCGGGGGCGTTGCGCCAGCGGAAAAGGACCACCGGGCTGTGCTCCACCACCATCTTGGTCTGCCACAGCATCTCCTGCATCTGCTTCCGTTCGGCGATGTCTCGCACGAAGACGATGGCCCCGTTCTGGCCGCAGTAGGTGATGGGCGCCGCCGAGACCTCCGCCTCCACCGCCGCGCCGTCCAGGCGCAGGTAGCGCTGCTCGCTGGTGTGGGTACCCTGCCGCCCTTCGTTGGTCTGGCGGATGCGCTGCTGCACCATGTCGTGATCGTCGGGGTGGGTCCGCTCTAGGATCGGCTGGCCCAGCAGTTGCTCGGCGCTCTCGGCGCCCAACAGGTGTACTGCGGCGTCGTTCACGTAGGCGAAGCGGCCGTTGGCCTGGACGTAGACCGCGTCCGGCGCGCTCTCCACCAGCAGGCGGAACCGCTCTTCGCTCTCCCGCACCACGTCTTCGGCCTGCTTGCGTTCGGTGATGTCGGCGAAGATGACGGCGCACTGGTTGGGGGCGGGCCGGAACGCCGTGACCTCGAAGTGCTTCTGCAGCACGGCGGCGTAGTTCTCAAAGGCGGCGGGCTCGCCGGTTAGGCCCACCTTGCCGTAGGTGCTGATCCAGTGCGGCTCGGTGCCGGGCAGCACCTCCAGCACGGTCTTGCCCACCACCTCATCGGCCTTCAGGCCCACCATGCGCTCGAAGGCTGGGTTGACGGCCAAGAAGCGGTAGTCCACCGGCGTGCCGTGCTCGTCGCAGATGATGTCGTGCACGGCGAACCCGTTCAGCATCTCCTGGAACAGGGTGCGGTAGTCTTGCTCGGCCTGGCGCTGCGCGGTGATGTCTCGGCTGATGGCCAGCACCGACTGCACCGCGCCCTGAGGGTCCCGCTCTGGCGCCAAGCGCACGTTGAAGGCCTTTGCCCCCTGCTCTCCTTGTGCCGTGCGTTCCGCCTCGTAGGGGCGGCCGGTGCGGACGACCCGCGCCAGAGCCTGGTCCCAGAATCGGCATTCCTCTTCTGGGAAGCCCATCTCCCGGTGGGTCTTGCCGACGAACTCCCGCGCGGGCCGCCCGGTCGCCTGGGCGATGTTCTCGGAAGCGAAGATGTGCCGCCCTTCCCGGTCCAGGTGCTGCACCACGTCCGGCAGCCCTTCCACCAGGGTGCGGTAGAGCTCCTCGCCCTTGCGCACGGCCGTCTCCATTTGCCTGCGCTGCGAGATGTCCATGGCGGTGAAGGTCTTGCCCCGGGAGGGGTCGTCGGGGTCAAGGAGGGCGCTGTTCAGCAGCACGTCGACCACGGTGTTGTCTTTGCGCCGGAAGCGGGTCTGCACGCTGGCCGCGCCGCGTTGGGCGATCTGCGCCTCCACCAGCCGGCCCACCCGCTCGTATTCGGCCGGGCTGCCGTAGATCTGCTGGGCCGGCATGCCGATGATCTCCTCTCGGCTGTAGCCGGTGATCTCCCCCAGGTGGCGATTGGCCGTCCACAGAACGCGGTTCACCGCCAGCCCGATGCCCACCGGCGCGGCGCGGAAGATGCTGCGGAGCTGGGTCTCGCTCTGGCGCAGGGCCTCCTCGGCCTGGCTGCGGCTGACGATCTCGCCGATCAGCCGCGCCGACGACTCCACCCGCTGCCTGGCCAGCTCGATGATGTAGGGCGGGCGGGATTCGTACCGTTCGGCCAGGGCTCTGAGCTGCTCCACAGGGGTCTGGTACTGCGCCGCCAGGCTCTCCAGCGTCTCCTGGTCCCGCGGGGGGGCGCCGTAGCCCGCGTTGATGGCGCCTACAACGGCCCTGCTGGCGAAGATCGGCACCGCGTACACGTGGATGCCGCCTTGGCAGGCGATGTCTACCGGGGCGCCGGTCTCCATGCAGCGCTTGGACGCTTCCACCCAGCACGATTCGTGGGAGATCCACTTCCTGCTGTCCAACGCTTCCTGGTTGTCGTCGGTCTGGCACAGGCGGCGCGATCTCTGGTCCATGAACCGGCACCAGTCCGAGGCGAAGATGCCCAGGGCGTAGTCGCCGTTGGCTTCGTACACGGCGGCGGAGGTATCCAGCATCTCCAGGAAGTCCCTGACGAGTTGGGTGAGCATCTCCTGCCCCACCGCGTTGAGGATCAGGCCGGAGCGGTTCAGGGCGGTCAGGTCGCCGGGACGGAGCGCCTCCAGCGCCTTCCGGAGATGGGCGGTACACGCCGCGGGCAGGTCGTTGGGGGGACTCGCTGCGTCTGCCATGAAGTACCACTCTCCGTTCTGGTTGATTGGGAGGCGATGGGCGGGCCAGCAGGCACGGTCTTGCCCGGCTGCGGCGCAGGCGGGCGACGGCCAAGCGGCGGTACAAACACTGGCTCGCGAGTCTCGCTCCCCTGATGGGAAGTATTATAACGCAACTTTGTGTGCAAGTCAAGGGCTTTCCTATGGTTTTCGGGCGGAAACGGCATCTGGGCTGCCGGCCCGGGGGGTTCGGGGGGGGGGGGCCGGCTGGCGGCTGCCCACGCTCCAGCGGCGCACCGCGGCTGGTTGCCGGGGCCCTGCGCCTGGGGTATAATGGCTCTGCCTCAGCCGTCCCCGCCCGGGCGCTGAGCGGCCGGCTGTTGCTGGGCAGTTCGGCGTGGGGTGCAGCCTCAGACGCAGACTTCTCGGTTCCCACATGCTGGCCCTTGCCAGCCAACTCGCAGTGATCGCAAGGAGGAAGTATGGGTACGGTACCAGGGATGGAAGAGCGCGACGCCCGTTTTCGGCGGCTGCGCCAAGCGATGGAGAAGAAAGGGCTGAAGGCGCTGGTGATCGGCGGCAAGGGGCACTGGTGGACGGGCCGGGGCTACTTCCGCTACCTGACCGACTTCCACCTGTGGGGGCACGATGGGGCAATCCTGCTGCCGGTGGATAGCGACCCCATGCTCACCCTTTCCAGCGGCGCGGTGGCCGGCATGATCGCCAGGCGCGGGTGGATCACCGAGACCTACGGCGACCCCACGCTGGTGGACCGCATCGCTGAGGGGATGAAGAAGCGGGGCCTGACGACCGGCAAGGTGGGGATCGTCGGGTACAACTTCATCCTGGGCGCTGGGGTGGTGGAGCGGTTGAAGGGTCTGATGCCCGGGGTGACGTTTGTGGACGCCGACATGGTCATGAACCGGGTGCGAGCCGTCAAGAGCCCGCTGGAGATCCAGCAGAACCGGGAGCTGTGGGTCCTGGCGAAGTCGGCCATGGAACGGTTCGTGGAGGCCATGGAAGAGGGGCGAACGCAGTGGGAGATCTCGGCCGAGGCGCAGAAAGTGGTGCTGGCTGGCGGGGGGCGGGACATCCTGGTCTTCTTCGGTGGGGTCGTGCCCACCGACCAGCGGGTGAAGCTGGAGGGGATTATCCCCTACCACCACGAGATCACCGGGCCCAGCGGGCATTGGTGTGAGCTGACGGTGACCTTGGCCTATCGGGAACCCACGGCGCTGGAGCTGAAGCTGATGGAAACCGAGCTGCTGGCCTATGAGGAGATCCGCAAGGCGGCCAAGCCTGGCGTGCGGCTGAGCGCGCTCATGAAGATCTTGGAGCGGGTCTACGTCGACCAGGGCTGGAAGCTGGCGGAGGTGCAGTCCCCACACCACGACTTGCACGGGCAAGGGATGGACACGATCGAGTGGCCGCTGTGGGGGCATCTGGATCAGACGCAGGACACGGAGCTGGAAGATGGGATGATGTTCTCGTACCACCCGTCTCGCAACGTGCTGCAGGAGGTGCGGGCCACGGGGATCAACGAGAACATCGTGATCACGAAGAACGGAGCCGAGC
>JAAYZY010000075.1 GCA_012514615.1 Chloroflexota bacterium
AACCTGGCCGCCACCCAGCGGGCCACTGAGTACCTCATCGGCCTGGGACACAGCCGCATCGGCTTGGTGATGGGGGAGCTGGACCTCCAACTGGTGCGGGACCGCTACCGCGGCTACCAGAACGCCCTGGCAGCCAACGGCCTGGAGGAAGAACAGCGGCTGGTGGCCCTGGGCGCTTTCACCACCGAATGGGGCTACGAGGCCACGGTGCAGTACTTCAGCAGCCCCCGCCCCCCTACGGCCATCCTCAGCGGCAGCCTCAGCCTCACCCAAGGCACCCTGCTGGCGTTGCGGGACCTGAATCTGCGGATCCCTAGCGACGTCTCTGTGCTGGCGTTCGACGACGCCATCTGGTTCCGCCTGATGAAGCCCCCCATCACGGCCATCGCCCAACCAGCCTACCGCATGGGCAGCCTGACCACCGAAACGCTGCTTGCCCTGCTGGAAGGCGGCCAGCAGCCGCCGCACCCGCTGCTTCTGGAGACGCGCTTCCACGTGCGGCAATCGTGTTGCCTCCTGGACCGAGCCCAGGTCTCCGCCCCCAACCTGTCGAAAGAGGAGTAGACCTGCATGAACGCCAAAGAGCGCGTCCTTGCCGCCATCGCCCACCAAGAGCCGGACCGTGTCCCCCTGGATTTCGTCTCGGTGCCAGAGCAGATGGGCAACCTGCGTCGGCACTTCGGCCTGCCGCCCAAGACGCCAGACGCCAACGCCCCGGTGGGGATCGGCGAATACGTCGACTCGGAGGTGGCCGCTTGCCTGGGCACCGACCTGCGCAACGTGGCTCCCAAGTACGTCGGCCCCCCCACCGTCCGCTACGACGACGGCTCGTTTCTGGACTTCTGGGGCGTGCGGCGCAAGCCGGTGCGTCACGCCACTGGCGTCTACAACGAGGTCATTGACGCCCCCCTCAAGGGAGCAAGCTCTTTGCAGGAAGTTGACAGACACCGCTGGCCCAGTGTAGAATGGTTCGACTTCAAGCCAGTGACGCAGCAATGCCGCGAACAGAGCGAATACGCCCTGGTCGCCGGCTGGCCCATGACCGTGGACTTCATCAATCGGTCGGCTATGCTGTGCGGGTATGACCGAGTCTTGCTTGGCTTGGCTACAGGCGACCCGGTGGTCTTCGCCATCTTGGATCGTCTCAGCGACTTCTTCCTGAAGTTCAACCAGCGCTACTTCGAGGCTGGGCAGGGGTACCTGGATATCGCCTTCTACGGCGATGACTACGGCACGCAAGGGGGTTCCCTCATCAGCCCACGCACCTTCCGCAGCATCTTCCAGCCCCGGTGGGCCCCCCATATGGAGCAGGTGCGCTCTTTCGGCCTCAAGGCCATGCTGCACTCCTGCGGCAGCACCCGGGTGCTCCTGCCAGACATCATCGACACCGGCTTCCACATCCTGCAGACGGTGCAGCCGGAAGCCAAAGGCATGGACCTCCACGAGCTCAAGGAGCAGTTCGGCGACCGCCTCTGTTTCAACGGCTGCATTAGCGTGCAGCAGGTTCTGCCGCACACCACCCCCGACGGCGTGCGGGCCGAAGTGCGGCGGGTGATCGAGATCATGGCGCCTGGCGGCGGGTTCATCTTGGGCCCGACCCACAACATCCAATCCGACACGCCGTTAGAGAACGTGCTGGCCATGTACGAAACCGCCCAGACCGTGGGCGTCTATCCGCGGCGCAGCGCCTAAGGTAAGCCTGAGGTTACCCCGGGGAGCGCTTCGCCACAACACGCCGAAGGAAACCAGGAGGAGGC
>JAAYZY010000076.1 GCA_012514615.1 Chloroflexota bacterium
AGGCTGACGGCCACCTTCAGCAGGGTGAGCAGTTTGTCCTTCAATGCTGCACCTTCCCCGAAGCGGTTGGCTCTGCCTCACCTTCCGGCTTCGCCGCGGCGGTGGGGCTGCCGTGCAGGTCCACCTTTTTGGTGGTCCAGGCCATGTCCCACACCACGTGCCGTTCCCGCTTGATGTAGAAGTCGTAGGCCCCCAAGACGCGGGAGAACGCCTCGATGGCGGCCAGGACGGCCAGGGTGTAGACCAGCCGCACCGCGCCCCACACCTCCTCCAAGGCGATGCGGGCCACGCGGGCCGAATCCAGGCTGGAGACCTTGTAGTTGTACTTGGCCTTGAGGTAGAGGTGGCCGGCGTAGTTGCGGCGGCGCTGGCGGATGAAGTCGCTCACCGTCTCAGGCCCCATGTTGTAGACCACCGCGTCGGGGGCGTAGCGCACCTGCAAGCCCCGCTGAATGACCAGTGCTTCCACGAACGCTTCATCCATGGCCACATCGGTGGGGATCTGGTCGAAGACCTTGCGGAAGGCGATCATCTCCCCCAGGCGGGGGATCTCCATGCAGAGCTGATGCTCCATGCGCAGCCGCAAGTGGGAAAGGTAGCCCACGATGTGCTCTTGGGCATTGACCGGCACCTTCTGGGCCCCGGTCATGCCCACAGAGGGGTCGCGGAACATGCGCACCAGGTTCTCCACGCTGTCTTCCCGAGGGCAAGTGTCGCCGCTTTCCAGCACGCAGATCTCTTCCTGGGCCTCCTTGAGGAACAGGTTGATGGCCGAGGTCTTGCCCTCCCGGCGCGGCTGCACAATGAGCTTGACCCGAGGGTCCTGGGCCATCATCTCGCGCACGATCTCTTCGGTGCGGTCGGTGCAGCCGGAGGCCACCACGATGATCTCGGTGATCCCCACCTCGTAGAGCCGCTGATTGCACATGGCTTCCAGCAGCTGGCCGATGTTGGCCTCTTCGTTGTGGGCGGTGACGCCCACACTGCAGCGGATCGGCTCCAGGCACTCCGTCAACGCCATCACCTCGTTACACATATGGGCTGTCCCCTACTCGCCGCCGGTCACTGCGGTGCGCCAGGCCACCCGCAGGGTACGCGGCAGGTCCAGCCAGGTCTTCTTGCGCGCCAGGGTACGCAGCACGCGGCGCGGCCTCAGGTAGAAGCGGCGGTAGGCTTCCTTCCACTTCCGCTCCACCAGCTCGGCCGGCAGGCCGGGCATCTCAAAACGCGCCTTGCCCTCGAAGAAGACGAAATCGTCCCAGTCGTTGGCCAGGATGCGCCCTTCCCGCTGCACGATCTGGTAGAGCTCGGTGCCGGGGAACGGCGTGGCCATGGAGAAGTTCGCTACCAGCGGATCCAGCTCGATGGCGAAGCGGATGGTCTGTTCCATGGTCTCTTCCGTCTCGCCGGGCATGCCCAAGATGAAGAAGCCGATGGTCTCCATCCCCACCGATTTGGCGGCCCGGAAGGCGGAGCGGATCTGTTCCAACGTGAGCTGCTTGTGAATGATGCGGTCCAGGATCTCTTGGTTACCGCTCTCCACGCCGAAGGCGGTGCGGATGCAGCCAGCCCGGCGCATCTGCCCCAGCAACTCCTCGTTGGCCAGGTTGGCGCGGATGCCGTTGATCATGATCCACGGCACGTGGTGCAGCCCTTGCTCTACCAGCAGGGCGCAGAGGTCCAGCACCCGCTGGCGGTTGATGTTGAACGAATCGTCCAGCACGCCGATCTCGCCCGCGCCCATCTCCTGCACCAGCCAGCGCCACTCGGCAGCCACGCTCTCGGCCGAGCGCATGCGCCAGCGCCGCTCGGTGATCTGCGAGCAGTAGGCGCAGCGGTAGGGGCAGCCGCGGGAGGTGAGGATCGGCAGGCTGCGTCCCTGCACCGCGTCCAGGGTGGGCTGGAGGTTGGTGTAGCGGTCCAGCTTGTAGAGGCGCCAGGCCGGCCAGGGCAGGCTATCCAGGTCGGCGATGGTGGGGCGGTCGGGGTTGGCGCGCACTTGGCCATCCGGCATGCGGTAGGTAATCCCCAAGACGCCGGCCAGCAAATCTGGCTGCTGCCCCAGCAGCGCGCCCAGCGGCTGCTGGGCGATGCCGCTCTGCTCCAGCAGTGCGCTCAGCTCGGTCCAGGTGCGCTCGCCCTCGCCTCGGGCCACCAGGTCCACCGCCGGCCGGGCCGCCGATTCTTCCGGCAGGATGGTGGGGTGCGGGCCGCCCAGCACCACCGGCACGTCGGCCACGCCCTTCACCTCGTCGGCCGCCGCCCAGGCCGCCCTGATTTGGGTGGTGTTGGCGGTGATGCCTACCAAGTGCGGGCGGTAGGTCTCCACTTCGTGGGCCAGGCTCTGGTCTTCCACATCGCCATCCCACAGATGCACCTCGTCACCCCGGGCCAGGGAGACAGCGCCCAGGTAGGCCAGCCCCATGGCCGGGGAGGTGCGGGTGTCGATGGGCAGATTCGACTTTGGGTTCACCAGCAAGATGCGCAGCAACGGCTACCCCCCGTTCCCTAGTTTGATGGTGCGGGCCGGCCCGCTGTGCCCCTTGGTGGCGTTGCGCGTATCCACCACCAGGCGGGCGTGTCGCAGCAGCCAGTCCCAATCGTACCCCGAATGGTCGGTGACCAGCACCACGGCGTCGGCCGCGGCCAGCGTTGCCTCGTCCAGCGGGGCGCAAGTCAGTCGCTGCCCATCCAGGGGCAGGCTGGCCACCAGCGGATCGTGGTACTGCACCTCGGCGCCCCAGCCCTGCAGCAAGCGCAAGATGTCCAGCGCCGGCGACTCGCGCACGTCGGCCACGTCTCGCTTGTAGGTCACCCCCAGCACCAGCACCCGCGAGCCCCGCACGGCCCGACCCACTTCGTTCAGGGCGGCGGCCACCTTGCTCACCACGTAGCGGGGCATGGCCGTGTTCACCTCGCTGGCCAGCTGGATGAAGCGGGCGTTGTAGTTCAGCGAGCGCAGCTTCCACGAAAGGTAGTGCGGGTCCACCGGCAGGCAGTGGCCGCCCAGGCCTGGCCCAGGGTAGAACGGCATGAACCCAAACGGCTTGGAGGCCGCGGCATCGATGACTTCCCACACGTCCAGGCCCAGGTGGTCGCAGACGATGGCCATCTCGTTCACCAGGGCGATGTTCACCGCCCGGAAGGTGTTTTCCAGCAGCTTGACCATCTCGGCGGTGCGGGTGGACGAGACCGGCAGCACCACCTCCACGATGGTGCGGTAGAGGGCTGCGGCCACCTCCAGGCAGCGCGGCGTCACCCCGCCGATGACCTTGGGCGTGTTGCCGATGCGGTACTGGCGGTTGCCCGGATCCACCCGCTCTGGCGAGAAGGCCACAAACAAGTCCCGCCCCAGCGCCAAGCCGTTGGCCTGGAGCCGGGGGACGATGATCTCCTCGGTGGTGCCGGGGTAGGTGGTGCTCTCCAG
>JAAYZY010000009.1 GCA_012514615.1 Chloroflexota bacterium
AGGCGGCGGGGTGAACGCCGTCTTGGGCGCCCTGCCGGCTGGCGTGGTCATGCAGGTGGTCTTCTTGCTGGCGGTGATCGAGGGCGGCGTGCTGGCAGCCATCGTCAGCTTCCTCTTCGGGCTGCCGGTGCTGGCCCTGGGCGGCGACTACTTCGGCATCGCCACCCTGGGCTTCGGCATGATTGTGAAGGTGCTTTTCGACAACGCCGACAGCGTCTTCCCGGAGCTGAAGGGAGCGCGGGGCATGGTAGGCATCCCCCGGCTCACCACTTGGCTGTGGGTCTACCTCTTCTTGGTGATGACTCTGGTGGTGATGCGCAACCTGATCTACTCCAGCGAAGGGCGCGCCATCCTCTCGGTGCGGGAGAGCGAGGTGGCAGCCAAAGTCATGGGCATCGACACCACCCATTACAAGACTCTCTCCTTCGTGCTGGGCAGCCTTTTCGCTGGTCTGGCCGGCGGCCTGCTGGCCCACTACCAGGCCTTCCTGGCCCCCAACATGTTCCACTTCATCAAGTCGTTCGACCCGCTGATCATCATCGTCTTCGGGGGCCTGGGCAGCATGACCGGCACCCTGGCCGGCACCGTCTTCTGGGCGGCCACGCTGGAGGGGCTGCGCATCCTGCTGCCCTCCGGCACGGAAGCCTGGAGGTTGGTGGTCTACCCGGTGGCGCTGCTGGTGATCATGCTGCTGAAGCCAGATGGGCTGCTGGGCAACCGGGAGTTGGGCTTCCTGAGAGTGCGCAAGTGGTGGCTCGCCCCGCAGCCGGCCGACAAGGCGGCGCAGGCGCCGCTTCAGGAGGCGCCATGAGCACCCCCCCCTTGCTGCAGACTCGTGGATTGACCAAGCAGTTCGGCGGCCTGCGGGCGGTGAACGCGCTGAATGTGGAGGTGGCCCAAGGCAGCCTGGTGGGGCTCATCGGGCCCAACGGCGCGGGAAAGACCACCGTCTTCAACATGATCACCGGCATCTACCAGCCCACGTCTGGCCAGATCATCTTCGCCGGCGAGAACCTGGTGGGGCTGCAGCCGTTTGAGATCACCCGCCGGGGCATCGGCCGCACCTTCCAGAACATCCGCCTCTTCCCGCGGCTCTCGGTGTTGGACAACGTGCGCATCGCCTACCACACCCACGCCGGCTACAGCCTGGTCGACGCCGTGCTGCGCACCCGCCAGTACACCCGGCGCGAGCGGGAGCTCACCGCGCTGGCGCAGAGCTTCTTGGAGGTCTTTCACCTGCAAGACCGCCAGGACGAAGTGGCGGCCAGTCTGCCCTACGGCGAGCAGCTCCGCCTGGAGATCGCCCGGGCCTTGGCGGTGGAGCCCAAGCTCCTGCTGCTAGACGAGCCGGCCGCCGGCATGAACCCGGCAGAGGTGGTCAACCTGATGGAGCTGATCCACTTCATCCGCGACCGCTTCCAGCTCACCATCTTCCTCATCGAGCACCAGATGCGGGTGGTCATGGGCATCTGCGAAGCCATCACGGTGATGGACTTTGGCGAGGTGATTTGCCGAGGCACCCCCGAAGAGGTGCGCAACGACCCCAAGGTCATCGAGGCTTACCTGGGGCGCGGCGTGGTTCTGGCCGGGCAGTAGGCGCAACCAGCCGCCGACAGACAGAGCTGAGGATGGAAGCCGATGTTGCTGCAAGTGGAGAACCTGAACGTCTACTACGGCGCCATTCACGCCCTGCAGGGCGTCTCCTTCCACGTGGAAGAAGGGGAGATTGTCACCCTGATCGGGGCCAACGGCGCGGGCAAGTCCACCACCTTGAACACCATCTCGGGGCTGCTGCGGCCCCGGGACGGGCGGATCGTCTTCAAGGGGGAGGAGATCAGCATCATATCTCCCGACCAGATTGTGCGTCGGGGCATCGTACAGGTGCCGGAGGGGCGCAAGATCTTCGCGCCCCTCACCGTGCAGGAGAACCTGGAGCTGGGCGCCTACACGCGCAAGGATAAGGCGGAGATCCAGGCCAGCTTGGAGCGGGTCTTTCACAGCTTCCCCCGCCTGAAGGAACGGCTGAGCCAGTTGGGCGGCACCCTCTCCGGCGGCGAGCAGC
>JAAYZY010000077.1 GCA_012514615.1 Chloroflexota bacterium
GCCCCGAGGGCCTTGGCGGCCTCATCGGAAAGGTAGGGGTCGTAGACAGATACGTCGCAGTGGAAGGCGTGCAGCTGGGCGATGACGGCCCGGCCGACGAAGCTGGCCGCTACCACGCCCACCTTCCGGTGCAGGAGCTCGTGGCCCCAGCTATCCCCGGCTGAGCGCCACGGCGTGCCCGACTTCATCTTGCGGTCGAAGCGGACCAGGTCGCGCTGCATGGTGAGCATGGCCCAGATCACGTACTCGGCCACTGAGTAGGCAATCTCGGGGGCAGCGCTGAGGACGACCGCTCCCTTGTCCCAGAATTCGTCGCTGACCATGTGCTTGATGGTGCCGGCGGCGTGGCCGACGATGCGCAGCTTGTCAGCCACGCCCATAGCATCGGCGGTGAAGGCGGGCGACCCCCAGGAGGTCACGACGGCATCGGCGCCGGGGAGCCAGGCCTTGAGCTCATCCGGCGACAGGTCGCGGCCCAGTTCGTTCCAGGTCACGTCACCGAGGGACTGCAGCAGCTGCACCGCTCGGTCGGAGAGAATGTCGGCGGAGAGCGCGGCGGGGGGGAGGTAGAGGAGTTTCAGTTTGCCCATGTGGGATGACCTCTCTGTGAGTTGAGCTGATCGAGCCGGCAGCGATTACAGCGCGGAGCCTGGGAGGAACTTGGGTTGCCTAGCCCTTGAGGCCGCCCAACGCAAGGCCTGACGTCAGGTGACGCTGCATGAGCAGGAACACAATGAATGTAGGTAGGAATGTGACGGTCGCACCAGCCATCTGGAAGCCGGCGGCGCCTTCCCGCCGCACCATCGTGGCAATGCCGACCGACAGCACCTGCATGGTCGATTTGGACGTCACAATGAGGGGAAACATAAAGGAGTTCCAGCTACTCAGGAAGCTCAGGGTAGCGAGAGTGGCGATAGCCGGCTTGGCCAGAGGTGCCAGGATCTGAGAGAAAATGCGGAACCGGTTGGCACCGTCCATAGTGGCGGCATCGTCGAACTCACGCGATATGGTGCTGAAGTACTGGCGCAGAAGGAAGGTACCGAATATGGAGGTGGCCCTAGGGACGATCAGTGCATAGTAGGTGTTGATCCACCCAACCTTCCCCAGAAGGATGAAGAGGGGAACAATGGTCACGGATTCCGGCATCATCAGGGTGCCCATGAAGAGCCAGAATATGGCGTCTCGACCCCGGAAGTGCCCACGGGCGAAAGCATAGCCAGCAAGCGAGCAGGTGAATAGGTGGAGAGCCACGAGAGAGACGCTCACGAACACGCTATTGAAGGTCCAGCGCAGGATCTTGGTGGACTCGAACAGCGCCTGGAAGTTGCCGAGCCCCGGGTTCTGCGGAAGCAGTGGCATAGGAAAGGCCATGAAGTTGAGCCCAGGGGTGAAGGCGATAGAGACCATCATCATGAACGGCGCCACGGTTAGGGCCGCCAAGGCGACCAGGAAGACGTAGACCAGCAGAATGCGGATGCCATGCGAGGCGGCGCGAAGGGTATCGTCATGCCGCCTCGAGGACGCGACCTCACGAGTTGCCAAAGCAGCAACCTCCTTCTACGGAAGCACCGGTTGCCAGGGCCGGAACGCCAGCGCGGTGTGCCCTCCGACGAGGGCGGTACGAGCTCGAGGGCAGCATCATCAGTAGATCTCCCTTCCGAAGCCGAGGAAACGTTGCTGCACGAGCGTGATGGCCAGGATGATCAGGAAAAGGCCCACGGCGATGGTCGCGGCGTACCCCATCCGCTGCAGGGTGAACGCGTTCTGCCACACGTACCACACAACCGTGGTAGTCGCATGAACAGGACCGCCGCCGGTGATGATGTAGATGGAGCCAAACACCTGCAGCGCCCCGATGGTGGCTATGATCAGAATGAAGGCGGTGGTGTTGCTTAGCAGAGGCAGAGTCACGCTCCAGAACTGCTGCCAATGGCCGGCGCCGTCGATCTTCGCCGCCTCGTATACCTCAGATGGTATACTCTGCAGGCCCGCCAGCCATAGGAGCATGTAGTAGCCGAAGCCGCCCCATATGGCCATCCCGGCCACGGTCGGCATGGCCAGTGTAGTGCTCAGGAACCATTTCTGCGCCGGGATGCCCAGTAGGCCCAAGGCGTAGTTGACCGGGCTGTTCGGCTGCGGGCCGAGCATGTTTACCCAGATGAGCGCCAGGACCGATATCGAGGTCACCACCGGCAGGTAGAAAACGGACTGGAAAAAGGTCTTGCCCTTTAGCTTGGAGTTCACCAGTACAGCAACAAAGAGCGACAATGCCGCCATGGGGAGCACTTCCATGGCCACATACTGGAAGGTATTCACCAGTGCAATTCTGGCCAAGTTATCCGAGAGCATTCGGCGGTAGTTGTCGAGGCCGGTGAATTGCTTGGCCCCCAGCATGTCCCAGTCGGTGAAGCTGATATAAAAGAGGAAAACCCAGATAATCAGGTTGAATGCGAAGAACGTGAGGAGATTGGGCGCGATGAAGGCATACCAGGTGCCCTCAGTCTGTACCCAGCGGCGGAATCGGCGACCTGTCCCCTTGCCGACGGGGTTTGGTGGCGTCATGGCGCCTGGCTCACCGGAACTCCCTCCCGCCAGTCTGACGTTACTACTCACCTAACAGCACCTCCTCAAGACCCGACGGGCGCCCAGGGCGGTGATGCCCTCGGGCGGGTGAATCCAGGGCCAGCATGAGTTGATCGTACTGGCCCTGACACGTATCTATGTAACCTGGGATGCTAGCCGCTCTGCTTGGCTAGCTGCTCGTCGACAATCGCCTGAAGCTCGGCCTGAGCGTCCTCAAGTGCCTGCTCGACGGTCTTCTGTCCGAGGCAGGCGGCCTGCAGGTGCGGCGCGCAGATCAGCTTGGCTTCCTGGTAGTAGGCGCTAGAGTCCTGGTTGGCGAAGAGAGCCGGAGACTGCAGCTCCACGAACTGCCGGATCTCGCGATCCACGGTCCAGTAGTCAAGGGCGGCCACACTACCCGGTACCTGGTTGGCGGCTGAACACCAGAAGCCCAGGTTGTCCGCTTTCACCATGAACTTGATCCACTCGCACGCCGCCGGGACCTGTTTGCTGATCGAGGTGATACTCCAGTTGCCGGAGAAGAAGGGCGTAGTCGCCCTGACGTTCTGCCAGGCCGGGTTCATGCCCCACACCATTTCCGGCGCCTGCTGGCGTACGGTGCTGATGTAGATCGAACTCTGGTTCCAGCTCTGGACCTGTTGTTCGGTGAGGAAGTAGTCGGTGGTGACGCGGGCGGCCTCTTCAGCAGAGCCGACCGCTCCTTCCTCCGGGAACCAGCCGTTCTTGAACATGTCCACCAGGAAGGTGAAAGCCGCAACCGCAGGCTCGCTGGTGAGCTGCACCTTGGTGCGATCCTCGGAGATCAACGTACCACCTGCCTGCCACACGAGAGCAAGGTTCTGGTCCCA
>JAAYZY010000078.1 GCA_012514615.1 Chloroflexota bacterium
GAAGTTGACGCCGTCGAAGTACGAAAGGGTGCGGAAGACCGCATCCACCTTGTCTCGGTGGGCCTGGCAGAAGGCGGCCACCTCGCGGTAGGGGGTAGAGTCGGTGATCTCGGTGGCCCGGCGGAAGTGGCAAAGGAACGGCACATCCGGCAGCGCCGCCGCCACCCCAGGGGCCAAGGCCGCAGCGGCCAGGGCCATACCCCCGCCCTGGCTGCGGCCGGCCACGGCGATGCGCGCCCGGTCCACAGCCGGGTGGGCCTGGGCGACCTCCACGGCGCGCACCGCGTCGGTGAACAGGCGGCGGAAGTAGCAGGTTTGCGGCTGCCACACGCCCCGGGTCATGAAGCCGGGGTAGTGCGGGTTGGAGCCGTCCGGCTCCAGGTCCGGCGTGTCGCCGGTGAGAGTGGCGCTGCCCTGCCCGCGGGTGTCCATCACCAGGTTGGCGAAGCCGGCGGCGCTCCAGGTCAGCCAGTCCAACGGGAAGCCGCGGCCGTTGCCGTAGCCGATGTACTCCACCACGCAGGGCAGCGGCCCGGACCGCCCGGCCGGCAGCAGCAGCCAGCCCTTGATCGGCTGGCCGGCGTAGCCGCGGAAGGTCACGTCGAACGTCTCCACCGTCTGCAGGCCGAAGTCCACCGGCTCGAAGACAGCCTCCAGGGGGAAGCGGCGAGCCTCAGCCAGCGTGGTCTGCCAGAAGGCGTCGAAATCCGGCTCCTCATCCCGCTGCGGCAGGTAGCTCCACAACTGATCCAACGGTTTGTCGAACAGCATCGCTGCGCTCCTTGAATGCGGTTACCTGCGTCCATGCAGGATGCCGCTGGTACCCAGCATGAACGGCAACTTGAGGGCTTTGGGGATGCACGGCTGGTAGCTGGTATCGACGAACTCCACGCGTTCGACGCCCCAGCCCCAGACAGCTACCAGCAAGTCGTCCACCTCGCCGTACACCGTCTTCCAGAGGAAGAGGTCTTGGAAGGCGAAACCGCCGCCCTTCTTGATCACCCTCAACGTTTCCCGTACCGGCTCCCGTTTGTCCCTGGCGTCGCTGGTTGCATGGAACGCCAGGTTGCTCATCGCAGCGTCGAACTGCCCGTCAGCGAAAGGCAGCGTCGCGGTCAGCGCGCCGTTCCCACAGCCGATATCGACGGCTTCCCCCTGGTCGTCCCAGGGCAGCCGCTCCAGCAGCAGGCCCCGTACCTTGGCCTGCATGTCGCCGCCGGTCGGCGAGAAGGCCCACCGGGCCTAGGCAAAGTAGCCGCAGAGCAGCAGGAAGACCGCGGCCAGAACAGCGAACAGAGGGTGGACCAGCGATAGCCCAGCCGAGGCCAGGCCCAGCAGCGCGGGATGCCGACGAAGCGTGTGGAGACCCAACTCCCATACTCAGGCTGCGCGGCGTCTCTCTTGTCCATCGTTACACCCCGCCTGCTAGTGCACCGCCAGCGGCAGGTAGGCTCGCACCGGCGGTTGGGGGCGGTTGGGGTCCAGCCAGTGCAGGATCACCCCGTGCTCACCCACCGCCCAAGCCTCGTAGCGGGAAGCCATCTCCACCGCCCACAGGTCGCTGCCGGTGGGGCTGCAATGGCCCGTCCAAGCGCCGCTGGCCAGCCGATAGATGGCCCCGCCGTGGCCCACCGTCCAGCCTATGGTCCCGCCCTCCCCCGGCCAGACAGCCACGCCCTTCAAGGTGGTGTAGCTGACTGGCGTGCTGGCCGCCTTGGTCCAGGCGCTGCCGTTCCAGCGCAGGAAGACGCCGGGATGCCCCACGGCCCAGCCCTCCGTGGCAGAGGCCATGCTCACATCGGTCAGCCAGTCGGTCACCGGCGAGGCCACTTTGGCCCAACTGCCGCCGTTGTAGCGGGCGATGGCGCCGCCGCTGCCCACGGCCCAGAGGTTGTTGGCGTTCAGGGCGTCCAGGGCATAGAGCGTCTGCGTCACGGGGGAAGAGACCTGCGTCCAGGCGGCGCCATCCCAATGCAGGATGTTGCCGTTCCACCCGGCGGCCCAACCGTTGGTACGAGAGAGCATGGCCAAGCCCAGGGCCGAGACCGCCTGCGCCCCTTCGCTCCAGGCTGTGCCGTTCCAGCGGTAGAAGCGCCCGCCCAGGCCGGCCGCCCAGCCGTAGTTCTCCGAGACCATGGACACGGCGTAGTGGGATGAGGAGCCGCCCTGCACCGGCTGCCAGGCCCCGTCGGTCCAGTGATACATGGCGCGGCCGTAGCCCGAGGCCCAAGCGTCGCCGCCGGCGCTGCCGGGGGTGATGGCCACATCCTCCAGGCGGAGGGTGTCTGGCGCGGCCACCTTGCTCCAAGCTGTGCCGTTCCAGCGCAGGATCGCCCCGCCCTGCCCCACGGCCCAGGCGCTGTTGGCCGAAGCCACAGCCACCCCGTAGAGATCACTGCTGACCGGCGAAGGGACCGTCGCCCAGGCGCTGCCGTTCCAACGCAGGATCGTCCCAGCCGCGCCCACAGCCCAGCCCTGGTTGGCCGAGAGCATGTCCACGCCCCGCAGGTCTTCGGTGGTGGGGCTGCTGCCCCAGGCCGCCCAGGCCGCGCCATCCCAGCGCAAGATGGCGCCGCCCTTGCCCACCGCCCAGCCGTCGCCGGTGCTCAGCATGTCCACGCCCAACAGCTCTGGTTCCGGCACGGCGATCTCCGTCCAGGCCGTCCCGTTCCAGCGGTAGGCCTGCCCCATCATCCGCAAGGGGCTGCCGCCCAGAGCCGCGCCTACCGCCCAACCGTCGTTGGCGCTGACCATGGAGATGCCATAGATGGTGCCGCCGAAGAATGGGACAACGCCGCCAAACCGGCTCTCCCAGGCGCTGCCGTTCCAGCGCAGGAAGAACCCCACGCCGCCGTAGTCGCCGGCGGCCCAGGCGCTGTTGCCGCCGCTGCCTGGCACCAGCGATACGGTGCGCAGCCAGTTGGTGGTCTTGGTGCTGAGGGCGGACCAGGTCGTACCGTTCCACTTGGCGGAGGCCCCGCCGTGGCCCACCACGAACCCCAGGCTGGGGCTGGCCAGGGCCAGGCCCCGCAGAGTCTCGCTAGTGGGGCTGGCGGCCCGACGCCAGGCGTGGCCATCCCAGTGCAACAGCGTGCCGCCGACGCCGGCGGCCCACACCTGGTTGCCGCCGGAGCCAGGAACCACCGCCACGCTATACAGGGTGTTGCGGCAGGGGTCCGGCAGGCCCGGCCCCCAGCACTCCCACACGCAGCCATCGGCCCGAGCCGGCGGGCCGCCCAGCGCCAGAACCATCACCAACAAGAGACTGGACAGAACGACAAGACCCCTTCGCGTCGCTGCGCCCATGGCAACCTCCTCCCTATGGTGTTGTGGTCCGTTCGGCGCCGCCAAAGCCCGCCGGGGTCGCCCAGGCGGCTCAGGCTCGCCAGATGATGTGCACGCGGTTGCCCGCCGGGTCGTTCTCCTTCAGGTAGGCCAAGCGGAAGCCGGGGTTGAGGATCGGCGCGTCGGTGGCGATGCCCCGCTCCCGCAGCACCTCCAAGGCCGCTTCGAAGTTGGACACGCCGATGGCCACATGGGTGTGGAACGGCGCGGCCGCCGGCATCACCTCGATGCGCCCAGAAGAGGTCTCGCCGGTCAGCAGGTGGGTGTTGCCGATCTCTGCCGTGAAGCCGAAGCGCTGGCGGTACCAGTCGGTAATGGCCTGCATCTCCGCGCCTGGCTGGGCGTAAAGCCCCACGTGCTCCAGGCCCACGAAGACGCTCTGCCCCCGGGCCTCCCGCACCCACAGCAGGATGCGGCGCACTCGGTCGGCCAGGGCGTCCCAGTCGCCGCCCTCGATGACCTGCCGGTTGATGAGCCGCGACCCGATCCCCAGGCTCACTGCGCCGGCGGTGATCCAGGCCTTCACGTCGTCTTCGGTCACGTCCACCACGGCGGTGGGCAAGATCTTGGTGCGGGGGCAGGGGCCCAGGGTGGCCTTGATGAACTCCGGCCCGCCTAGGGAACTGTTGGGGAAGACCTTGACGATCTCCACGCCCAGTTCCTCGGCCTCGCCGATCTCGGTGACGCTGCCACAGCCGGGGAGGTAGGGGATGCGCCGGCGGTTGCACAGGCGGGCCACCTCTGGCACCAGGTTGGGTGCCACTACAAAATCGGCCCCGTAGGCGATGTACAGCGCCGCCGTGGGCGCATCCACCACCGAGCCCACGCCGAAAGCAACCCCCGGGTAGGTCTTGGCTACGTACTGGGAGAGCTCCAAGAAGACCAAGGGGGCGAAGTCGCCGCGGTTGGTGAACTCCACGACGCGGGAGCCCCCAGCAACGCAGGCGTCCACCACCTTCTTGGCCGCGTCCACATCGGGCCAGTAGAAGATCGGCACCAGGCCGGTGTCGATGAGGGTCTGCAGGGTAGTCAAGCGATCGAAACGGGACATGTTCAGCGCTCCTTGTGGGTAATGGGGCGGCCCAGCGCCGCCCGATGAGATCGGCTTATGGATGGGTGGGCCGCTCCGCCAGAAGCACCCGCGCGCTCATGGGGCGCAGGGCCAGGGCGCGGGCCCAGCCGTCGGCCACCGGCAACGGTTCGCGCCGGCGGCTGCCCCAGGGCCAGCGGTCGTGCAGGCGGCCTTCGTTCCACGACGGGGGCAACGGCAAGTCCAGCTGCGCCGGCGCGGTGCCCAGGTTGAAGGCCGCCACCAGCAGCTCGTCGTCCAGGCGGCGAGCCAGGGCATAGACCGCCCCGTCGGCGTGTAAGGTGATGTAGTCGCCATGGCGCAGGGCGGCGTGGGAGCGACGCAGGGCCACGGCCCCCTGGAACCAGGTCAGCAGCTCCTCGTCCCAGGGGCCGCCCTCCCAAGGCATCCCCTTGCGGCAATCCGGGTCCGGCCCGCCAGTGAGGCCCACTTCATCGCCGTAGTAGATGCAGGGCGCGCCGGGGTAGCACATCTGGAAGAGCGTCGCCAGTTTCAGCCGCTCCCGCTGTTCGTTCACCATGGTCAGGAAGCGGGGGGTATCGTGGCTGCTCAGCAGGTTGAGCTGAGCCAGGGTCGCCGCCCAGGGGTAGATCCCCAGCAGGTGTTCCACGTGGCGGGCGAAGGTGGGCGCATCCAGGGTCTGCAGGGCATAGCCGCCGGGGCGATGCTGCCGCTGCAGGTCCACCCCGCCGAAGAACCCCAGTGCGGCGCGGGTGAAGACGTAGTTCATCACTCCGTCGAAACGGTCGCCGCGCAGCCAAGGCGCAGCCTCGCCCCAGATCTCCCCCACCAGGTAGGCTTCCGGGTTGGCCGCCTTCACCCGGCGGCGGAACTCCGGCCAGAACCGCTCGTGCTTGATCTCCTCCGGCACGTCCAGCCGCCAACCGTCCACACCGCGGCGCACCCAGTGCTCGCCCACCTCCCACAGGAACTCCCTCACTTCTGGGCGGTCGGTATTCAGCTTGGGCAAGGCCGGCAGGCCCCACCAGGCTTCGTAGTTGGGTTTGCCGCTGTAGGCGTTCAGGGGGAAGCCCTTGGCCACGAACCAGTCGGCATAGGGGGAGCGGGGGCCGTTTTCCAGCAGGTGGTGGAAAGGGAAGAACCCCCGGCTGGCGTGGTTGAAGACGCCGTCCAGCACCACCCGCATCCCCCGGTGGTGCGCCTCCCGCAGCAGCGCGGCGAAGGCGGCGTCGCCGCCCAAGAGCGGGTCGATCGCGTAGTAGTCGTGGGTGTGGTAGCGATGGTTGGCTGCAGACTGGAAGACCGGGTTGAAGTAGATGGCGGTAACGCCCAGGTCGCTCAGGTGGTCCAGGCGATGGAGCACGCCCCAGAGGTCGCCGCCCTTGAACCCTTCGCGGGTCGGCGGGGCGTCCCACGGCTCCAGGCGAGCCCACAGGGGCAGGCGGTCGCTGCGAGCGAAGCGGTCGGGGAAGATCTGGTAGAAGACGGCATCCGCCACCCAGGCCGGCGGCTGCGGCTGGAGCTGCTCCGTCACTGGGCCGGCCTCCCCCAGAAGATGTCCAGCAGGTCGCGCAGCATGGTGGCGGCTGAAGGGGTCGGGTCAGGCTCGTAGATGGTGGCGGTGATGACGCCGTAGATATCGGTGTGGTAGACCACGGCCATCTCCTTGGGCCGCAGGTGCCCCAAGGGGTGCGCCGGGCCCACCCGTCGCGGGCCTACCCGCCGCAGCCAGCTCCCATCCGGCTGCTGACGGGCTTCAGCCACCAGCAGCACCTTCTCGCCGGCGGCCTGGGCCGCCAGCAGATCGGCCCGCGCCAGGCCGGTGATCCCCTCCACCTGCACGTCGCCCAAGGTGGTGGGCAGACCCAGCACGTGGTTGCAGAGGATGACCAGCTTGTTGGCCGCGTCCCAACCTTCCAGATCCAGAGAGGGGTCGGCCTCCAAGACGCCCTCGCGCCGGGCCACTGCGGTGGCCTCGTCGTAGGTCGCGCCCTCCAGCATCTGGAACAAGACGTAGTTGGCGGTGAGGTTGGGGCAGGTCTCCAGGAGGTGGATGGTCGCCCCGGCCAGGTCGCGCCGCCCCAGGTTCAGCGCCGGCAGCCCGCCGGCCACCGTCCCGCAGAAGCGCAGCCGCGCGCCATGCTGGCGGGCCAAGGCGGTCAGCTCCGGGTAGGCCAGCACCAGCGGCCCCTTGTTGGGGGTGACCACATGCATGCCCCGCCCCAAGGCCGCGCGGATGGTGGAGAGACCGGGCTCACCGTCCTGCAGGTTCACCGGCGAAGCTTCCAGCAGCAGGTGGGCCGGGACGGTCTGCACCAGCTCCAACGGCTGCAGGCCCGGCCGGCCGAATCGGGGGTGATCGGCGGCAGAGCGCCCAGCCGCCTTCAGGGCCACAATCTCGGCCAAAGGCAAGCCTTGGGGGCAGATCGCCGTCCCACGCCGGTCGGCCGCAGCCACCACCCGCACCTGCAGGTCGTATTGCTCAGCCAGGAGCGCCTCTTTCCGCTCCAAGATCTCCAGAAGGCGACGGCCCAGGTTGCCCAGGCCCACCAGAACGGCATCGATGGTCTGCATGGTTTGACCTCCCCAAGCGCCAGCGGTGGCGGGATATTGGCCGCAACGATTGTAGCACACAACGGCGCGCTTGGGAAGCGCGC
>JAAYZY010000079.1 GCA_012514615.1 Chloroflexota bacterium
TCAAGTCGCAGGTGGGCGCCACCATCACCCATCGCGTGCTAACCCGGCTGTTCGAGGACCGCGGCGTGCGCCTGGACCGCACCTACCAGCTGAACTTCGGCGGCAACACCGACTTCCTGAACATGCTGGAGCGGGAACGTCTGGAATCCAAGAAGATCTCCAAAACCAACTCGGTCACCTCGCAGATGCACGCCCCCCTACCCCCGGCAGACATCCACGTCGGTCCCAGCGATTACGTGCCCTGGCTCACCGACCGCAAGTGGTGCTACATCCGCATGGAAGGCACCACCTTCGGCGAGGTGCCCCTGAACCTGGAGCTGAAGCTGGAAGTGTGGGACTCCCCCAACTCGGCCGGCGTGGTCATCGACGCCGTACGCTGCGCAAAGCTGGCCCTGGAGCAGGGCATCTCCGGCGCGCTGGAAGGGCCTTCAGCTTACTTCATGAAGTCGCCCCCCAAGCAGTACGCCGATGGGGTGGCCCACGACATGGTGGAGGCGTTCATCGCCAAAGAGTCGGCCGCATAGGGTCCGCCCCGGCCCAGCGCCCAGCCAAGAGAGGATCGTAGCGCATGTATCCCAGGGCCCGCTTTGACCGACAGTTACAGCATGTGCGGCAAGACCTGCTGCAGATGGCCTCTCTGGTGGATCGCGCCATCGAGCGCGGCGTGGACGCGCTGCTGAACAGCGACTTGGAGTTGGCCCGCCAAGTGGTGTCCGACGACGATGTAATCAACGCGGCGCGGGTCGGCACTGAGAAAGCCTGCCTGGGCCTCTTGGCCACCCAGCAGCCGGCCGCTTGCGACCTGCGCACACTGATCGCGGCCAACAACATGGCCATGGACCTGGAACGCATGGGCGACTACGCCAAGGGCGTGGCCCGCATCACGCTGCGCATGCCCCCCGGCTTCGTCGTGCGGGACGTTCTGGACACGCCCCGCATGGCCCTCCAAGCTCGGGACATGCTCAAACGAGTGATGGAGGCGTTTGTGGACGGCGACGCCGAGCGAGCGCGGGCCCTCTGCTCCGAGGATGACCGCATCGACGCCCTCTACCAGGGCAACCTGCGCATCCTGCTCAGCCACATGGCCGAGGAACCGGCGGCCGTCACGCCACTCATGTACCTGGTGTGGGCTGCCCACAACATCGAGCGCATCGGCGACCGCGTCACCAACGTGGCCGAGCAAATCATCTTCATGTGCACCGGGGAGTTCGAAGACATGAACCCCCACGCCAAGCTGAAAGATCAGCCCCTGGCCTAGCCCGGGAACCCGATACCCCTAACCACGCAAGGCCTTGGCTCAACCGCGCGGTCACTCGCCGACGGAGCCAGGGCCTTGCGTTTGCTGTTTGCCCCAGCGGGGCAGCTTGCTACGCCGACCCGTGCTGCGGGTTCAAGCGTGGCACCGGCGTGTGCGGCCGGCGTCGGTTGGCTTCCACGTAGCGCCGGATCTCCTCGGCGCTGGGCATGCGCGCCGCTGGCGTCTGGTAGTCAAGCCCCTCCACTTCGCGGCGCGGCAGCTTCTGCCCCAGAACCCCCTCGATGCGGCGGACCATGCGGTCGTCTTGCGGCGTGGCCAGGGTATAGGCCTGGCCCACCGCCTGAGCCCGGCCGGTGCGGCCGATACGGTGCACGTAGTCCTCCGGCTGCATCGGCACGTCGTAGTTCACCACGTGAGAGATGCCCTCCACATCCAGGCCGCGTGCGGCGATGTCGGTAGCCACCAAGACGCGCACCCGGCCCCTGCGGAACGCCTCCAGCGCCGCCACCCGCTGCCCCTGGGAACGGTTGCCGTGGATCACCGCGGCCGAGACCTGCGCCTGTTGCAGGGCGCGGGCGATGCGGTCAGCACGGCGCTTGGTGCGGGCGAAGACCAGCACGCTGTCCAAGCTTTCGTCGCTCAGCAGCTCCTGCAAGAGCTGGGGCTTCAAGTGCTCAGGTACCGGGTAAACCGCCTGGGTGATGGCCCCGGGTGTGACCGTGGTGGCCACCTCCACGCGCACCGCGGCGTGCGTCACTTCTTCGGCCAGCTCAAACACCGGCCCGAGGGTGGCTGAGAAGAGCATCGTCTGCCGCTGGCGCGGCAGCGCACGCACGATGCGGCGGATGTCCGGCAGGAAGCCGATGTCCAGCATGCGGTCGGCCTCGTCCAGCACCAGCACCTGCAGCGCGCTGAACTCCAGGTGGCCGCGGGCGATCTGGTCCAGCAGGCGGCCGGGCGTAGCGATGACCAGGTCCACGCCGCGCCTGAGCTGGCGGTCCTGCGCATCGTAGCCCACGCCGCCGTAGATGGAAGCGATGCGTAGGGGCAGGCCCCGGCCCAACTGCTCCGCATGGCTGGCCACCTGCAGAGCCAGCTCGCGGGTCGGGACGACCACCAGGGCGCGGGGTTGCCGGGCCGTCTTTCCGGCCAGCAGCGCCTGCAACAGGGGCAGCAGGAAGGCCGCCGTCTTGCCGGTGCCGGTTTCGGCGCCGCCCAAGATGTCGTGCCCTTCCAGGGCGTGGGGGATGGTGGCCGACTGAATCGGTGTGGGTTGCCTGAAGCCCATGGCCTGCAGGTTCTGCTGCAGACGGGGATCCAGAGCGAGATCGTTGAATTTCACAAGACTCCTCAAATGCGGCGAGAGTTATGCCGAGGTGAACAGCCGCGGGGACACGTCGGGGGAAGGAGGAACAAAACGCCGCCTCAGTCTCAAGTGGACTAGGCGGCGGGGGTTTCCAGATGTACCAACTCTTCCACAGGGAGCAGGATACCATCGATTGTCGCTTGGGTCAAACGCGCGCCCCATCCCGGGCGGCGATCAGCCCTCCAAGGCCCCATAGAGGTCCTGCAAGCCCAGGCGATCTGCCAGCCGGGCCAGCGCCTCCCGCTCAGGGATCGGCAGCGGAATGCCCAGCTCCTGGCTCTGCTGGTCGTTCTCCCACTCCTTCTCGCCGGCCACATAGATGCGCGGCACGCCGGGGGCTTTGGGCAAGCCCCGCGTCTGGCGGATCAGGCGGTCCACATCGGCCTTGAACTCCTCCAGCGGGCGGAAGAGGTCCACCCGCAGGGCGGCGAAGAAGTGCCCCACGTTGTAGGGCTGTGTCCGCCCCGGCACCAGCCAGCTCTGGATGGCCACCCCGAAGAGCGAGCCGGTCAGGGGCCCACATAGCAGGTCCACCAACATGCTCAGGCCGTAGCCCTTGTAGCCGCTGGTCTCTTCCAGGCCGCCCAAAGGCAGGATGCTGCCGCCGTTGAGCACCTGGTGGCCATCGGTGGTGGGGCGCCCCTTGCCATCCAGTCCCCAGCCCAGCGGCAGAGGCAGCCCCTGTTCGTGTCTGGTGGCAATCTTGCCGTGGGAGACGACGCTGGTGGCCATGTCCAGCACGAAGGGGCGCTCTTCCCCTGCTGGCACCGCCACCGTCAGGGGATTGGTGCCGAACGCCTTCTTGGCCGCGCCGGTGGGGGCCACCCAAGTGTTGGCGTTGGTGGCGGCGAAGCCGATCATGTTGTGGGGCAAAGCCATCATGGAGTAGTAGGCCATCATGCCGTTGTGGGTGCTGCCGTGCACGGCCACCGCGGCCAACCCGGCTGTCTGGGCCTTCTCGATGCACAGGCCCATGGCGCGGCGGCTGGCCAGCGCCCCAAAACCGTTGCCGCCGTCCACCAGCGCCGAGACGGCCGTCTCCCGCTCCACGGTGATGGTCGGATGGGTCTCCACCAGCCCCCGCTCCACCGCCTCTACGTAGGCCGGCAGGCGGAACACGCCGTGAGAATGGACCCCACGTCGATCGGCAGCCGCCAGCACCTCGGCCACCTGGAGCGCCCCCTGCGGCTCCACCCCCACCTGCTCCAGGGCTGCGGCGGCGAAGCGCCGCAGCCGTTCGGGGCGGATACGCCTCTGGAACGCCAACGGCACAGTTGTGAGATCGGTCATCTTGGCTTTGCCCTCCTCGGTCGGTCGCGCTCCCGCGCCAAGCCGTCTACCGTCGCGGGTCCTGCAAGTCCTTCAGGGCTGCCGCGCGGGCTGCGCCCTGCACATCGGCCAAGCGTTGGCTGTGCTGGCGGGCCAGGCGTACGCAATCTTCGTATTCCGGCCAGGCGTCCACAACCTGCTGGCCCAGACGCTTCACCTTCACCGGCACAGGGCCCCAGGGGGTCTGCGCGGTTACCATCTCCCGGCCAGCCTTCCAGCGGTGCACCAGCGTCTGGCGCAGGCCCAGGGTGCTGGTCTCAGCCAAGACTCGGCCGGCCAGGCGCGAGGCGTCGGCCGGGCGCGCCAGCACCGAAACCTGCGTGGCCGGGCGGCTCTTCTTCATCTGGCTCGGGGTGAACCATACGTCCAGGGCCCCATCGGCCAGCAGCTCCTCCAGCACGTAACCCAGGGTCTGCCCTGCCGCATCATCCAGGTTGCACTCCAACAGCACTGCGGCGTCAGACTCCAGCCCATCCGGGTGGCCGGCAGGCTCTTCGCCCAGCCACAGGCGCACGGCGTTGGCCCAGGGCAACGGCTTGCTGCCGAAGCCGTACCCCACCCGCTGCACCGTCATGGGCGGCCGCTGGAAGCGGCACAGCTCGGCCATCAGCGCCGCACCGGTGGGGGTAACGATCTCCGTCTGGGCTGGGCTTGGCAGCGTAGGCGCGCCGGCCTCAGCCAGGATGCCCAGCGTAGCCGGCACCGGCACCGGCAGGCGGCCGTGGGCCGTGGTGATGTAGCCGCTGCCCAAGGGCAGGGGCGAGCAATAGCACTCTTCCACCCCCAACAGATGCAGGCCCAATACCGCGCCCACGATGTCCACAATGGAATCAACCGCGCCCACCTCGTGGAACTGCACCGCCTCCAACGGCATGCCGTGCACCTTGGCCTCGGCCCGACCCAGCCGCCGGAAGACCGCCCGCGCCCGCTCCTGCACCAGGGCCGGCAGGTCGCTGGCCCCCAGCAACGCCTCGATCTCCCTCAGGCCGCGCTGCCCTTCATGGCTGTGGCCGGCGGCCGCCCCATGCTCATGAGGGTAGTCGTGCGCATGCCCGTGGGCGTGCTCGTGGTCATGCGACTGGTCGTAACCGTGGTCGTGCGCGTGCTCGTGACCGTGGTCGTGCGCGTGCTCGTGA
>JAAYZY010000080.1 GCA_012514615.1 Chloroflexota bacterium
AGAACGCCCCTGCGCAGGGGCGTTCTGCTTGGGTCAGGGGGCCGTCACCTCCACGTAGCCCAAGAGAACGCGTCCGCTGTCCGTCGGCTGGTCGGACGAGGTGATGGCCAGGGGGCGCAGTGGGGTTGGCTCGTAGAGGCCGGCGTAGAGGGCGTAGCGCCCGGCCGGAAGGTCGGCTGGCACTGGCAGGCTGTGGCGGTCGGGGATGATCTCGCCGGCCACCCAGCGGGTGGTGGGCGTGAAGCCGCCGTCCGGCTGCTGGTCCGACTGGGATAGGGGCGGGCCGCCTTCGGGGGCGGTCAGGTGCACATAGGCGACCAGGTCGTTGGCGAAGCCGGCCCGGGCTAGCCACCAGAGGGTCAGCGGCAGGGCCTGGCCGGGGTGGGCGGGGGCCGCCGCTGTGCTGTGGGCCACCAGGGCGGCCTGGCCGCCGAACTCAGCGCCCACGTGGGCTGGGGCGGGGGGCTGGGGCGTGGCCCAGCCTCGGGCCAGCAGGGCGGTCGCGGCCAACAGGGCCAGGCCGGCCAGCAGAGCCAGGCGGCGCGGCCCGGCCAGCCGCCAGGTGAGGAACGCCGTCAGGGCCAGGGCCGCCAGAGAGACCGCCGAGCCAGCCTTCTGGGCGGCCGTGGGGAAGAGGCCGGCCGACACCTGGTGCTGACCGGCCGGCAGGTCGATGGCCGCCAGGCCCAGGGCGCCGTAGGGGCGAGCGGCCAGGCGCTGGCCGCCCAGGAGGGCCCCCATTCCCGGGTAGTGGAACTGGTGCAGGATCAGGGTGCATGGCTGGCGGCAGGTGACCGCGGCCTGCAGTTGCAGCGGGCGGTGGCCGACAAGGCGCAACTGGTCGGGGGCGCGGGGGGCGTTGGCCTCCTCCAAGTCGGGTCCGCCGCTATCCAGCCAGGAGCGCCCGATGGCCCAGCGTTGCTCGCGCACCCAGAGCGGCAGGTATTCGCCGGTCCAGGTGCTGCCGATCTGGCCCACCGCCCGCTCTTCGGCCCACATGCGCTGATGGGTTACCTCGGCGGCGGCGAGGGGCAGGGCGGCCGGGGGCAGCGCGCCCAGGGCGTGGACGGCCAGGATGGCCGACGCCGCGGCCGCGACGCCCCAGGCCAGGGGACGAGGGGCGTGGGCTCGGGACGCCAGGGCAACGCCCCCCCCGACCAACCCAGCCAAGCCCAGGGAAACCACAGCTTGGAAGCGCCAGGGGTACTGCAAGAAGGCCAAGAGCGGCTCCAACGCCTGCCAGAGCGGCAGGGAGACCTGCAGGGTCATGAACAGGCCGCCCAGGGCCATGGCCAGCAGCGCGGCCAGGGCCCAACGGGTACCTCTGGCCGCGCGCCGCGAGGCGGCCAGGGCCGCCCCGGGCAGGGCCAGGGCAAGCAGCCACAGGCTCGTTAGGTGCTCGGCTGCCGTGCTCTGGTACGGGGCGTAGCGGTAGAGCGGCTCGCTGGCGACGAAGCTGCTCAAGGGGGCCAGGTGGTCGCGGTAGCCGGCGGAGTGGCCCAGGGCCAGGCCAACGTAGCCGCTCTCTGTCACGAGCGGCAGCCAATAGAAGGCCGTCAGCCCCAAGGCCAGCAGCCCGGCGGCGGTGAGGCGGCCCAGCCCCTGTACCCGGCCGGCCGCGGCCCAAAGGCCCAACAGGTAGAGCGCCAGGGCCGGCGCCAAGAGCAGCAGGGACAGGCTGTGGGTGACCACCAGCCCGGCCAACCCGCCGGCCAGGGCCAGTAGGTGGGCCGGGCGGCCGCCGAGCGCCACCCGGCCGGCCGCCCAGAGGATCAGGGGGAGCCAGGCCATGGCCAGGAGCTCGGCCAGGGCCCCCCGCACGACGAGATCGGTGAGGTGGTAGGGCGCGTAGACGTAGGCCAGGGCGGCCGCCATCGCCGGCAGGCGCTGGCCGGCGAAGACCTGGCGGGCCAGCAGGTACATGGCCGGCCCGGCGGCCAGGAAGCTCAGGGCATAGGCCCCCTTGGCCGCCGCCACAAGGTCAGCACCCAGGAGGACCAGCGCTTGCCCCAGGTAGTAGGCCAGAGGCCCGTAGAAGTTGAGCACCGGTTGGCCGTAGCCGAAGGCGAAGCTTGGGAACCAGCGGGGGTAGACGACGCCTCCTTGCAGGGCCTGATCCAACCCCATGAGGCGGTAGAGGTGCAGCAGGCTGTCGATGGCATTGAAGTAGCCGGGGGCGGCCAGCCGGGCCACGCCCGGCAACGACAGCAGCAACACAAGGCCCAACGCTGCGGCGTCGGCCCGCTGCTGGTGCTCGGCCAGGCTCTCGGCTCCCTGTTGTGGCATAGCCTACCCGCTATTGGGTGCGGATGCGCATATACTGCCAGGCCGCCCGCACGTACTCCGCTGGGCGCATGCGCATGGGGAACATGCGCCGGTTCAGGGCGTAGCCTTTCCACAGCTTGTAGATGAACCAGAAGGCGCGATTGCGCGGCAGGCTCACCAGGCGACGCACCAGGCCACTGAGCCAGGGGACCTCCACGTTGAGGGCGAAGAGCTTCTGCAGATTCTCGATCTGGCGCTTCTCTTTCTCGCTGGAGAAGCGGATCACGGTGCTATCGCTCACTGAGCCGGATAGGTCGTCGAAAGTACCCTCCATGTAGCCTTCCCGCAGGGCCATCTCGCCCAGCCGGGTCTTGGGGTAGGGTTGGTAGAGGAAGACGTTGGCGTAGGCGGGGCGGCACTGGATGTTCAGGCGCAGGGTCTCCAGGTCGGTCTCCAGGGAGCCGCTGGGCAGCCCCAGCATGTTGTTGGTGGAGAAGGCGATGCCGGCGTCCCGCAGTCGCTGCGCCGCGCTCAGGATCTCCTCCCGGCTCATGTGTCGGTCCAGGATCTCGTTGCGCAGGCGGTCGTCGCCGCTCTCGATGCCGAAGCTGACGCTGACGCAGCCGGCATCCCGCAGCAGGCGTACCTTCTCGTCGTTGACCAGATCGGCGCGCACCTGGCACCAGAACGGCAGGCCCACCTGGGCGCGGTACTGAGCCGAGAACTCCCGCAGCCACTTGGGGTTGACGATGAACGTATCGTCCATGAAAAGAACGAAGTCGAGGCCGTGCTGGGCGCGCAAGGTCTGGACCTCCTCCATGACCCGGCCGACGCTGCGCTGACGGGTCCGCTTGGCGGTGTCGTAGAGCTCGGCAAAGGCCTGGTTGAAGCAGAACGAGCAGTTGTAGGGGCAGCCTCGCCCGGTGATGATGGGGCGGATGCGGGTGCGGGCGCTGGCCGGGTGAGCGTCGTAGAGCAGCTTGCGGTCGGGGAAGGGCAGGGCGTCCAGCTCGTCTGCGGTGAGGAGCGGGCGCAGGGGGTTGCGGTAGACCTGATCCCCTACCCGCACGTGCCAGTTGGGCAGGTGGGCGATGGACTGCCCGGCCTCTAGCGCGTTGAGCAGGTCCAGGGTGGCGTATTCCCCTTCGCCGATGCAGATGGCATCCACCCCGTCTCGCTGGATCATCTCGGGGAAGAAGGTGGGGTGCGGCCCGCCGAAGATGGAGACGACCGGCAGCTCGGCCTTGATCTGGCGGTTGATCTCCAGGTAGGCGTTCTGGGTGCCGGTGTAGACGGTGTAGGCCACCACGTCGGGGCGCAGGCGGCGGGCGGACGCCAGCGGGTCCTCTTCGGTGGCCACCACCAGGCTGGTGCGGTGGCCAGCCTGCTTCACCACGCTGGAGATGAGCAGGATCCCCTGGGGCTCGTTGTCGATCTCGCGGACGATGAACAGCAGATGCATGGACTCTGTCCTTGTGGCTGGATGCCAGGGGTAGACCGCCGGCTCCCTGTGCGCGCCATCTTACCACAGGATGCAGCGACCGGGAAACGGGCGGGGCGGCGCCGGCTACGGACCTCTGACGACGAAATGGCGCGGAAACGGCCTAGAATGTACAATCTGTTAGGCAGTCTTAGCCGAATCGCGAACCTTGGCTTGGTATGCTTGGGTTGGACATGGTTACGAGGAGGGGCAGGCTTGGCGCCTGTGGGCCTCCGAAGACACTGCAATGGCCCGTGACACGGAAGGAGGTGCAGGGGAACATGCCCGGGTTCCGCAATGGGGATGGCCAACCACTGCAGCCAACAAAAGGCGACGCGTGAGGCCGATCGCCCATCCGCATGGATACGCATTCCTACCCCTGGCAGAGGTGCAGAATCCCCAGGGGCTGCCTGTTTGTCAGACGATGGCCCAGTAGGGCAGCTCGCGAGGAGACTGGTCTGTCGGACGGAGCACGCGAAACGCGCAATGGCGACCTTCAGGCAACGAGTCCGCAGCAAGCTGTGCCGCGTCTTTCCTTGCACCACCCGACGCCCGCCCAAGTGCAGATGATCGACAAGGCCCTGGCTGAGATCGGACCCTACCGCGAGGTGCGCCTTGTCAAGGTCAAGGGGCGGCTGCGTTTCGTCCAGAAGCTGGAGAGCCAAAATGCGCAAGACGATGCCTGACCCTGATCTCCGCTTCTCCCAAGAGAGCTATCCCCTTGGCATCCGAGGAGCGTCAATCGCGCCGGGATGTACGGCGCGTCGAGTCCACCTCTGCTGGGCTGCCAAGGGAGGGACGAGATCTCCAAACGCGGAATTACCCTGTGTGTCGTGCTGTTGCTGCTTGGCCCCGCCCTGCCGAGCACGGCTCAAACGCCGCCGGTAGGCCAGGGGCACGAACAACCGGACGCCACCCAGATCGCCGCCGCCATGCTCACGGACTACAGCGGCACGGTGGACCTGCGCCTCTGCGACGCCAGCGGAGCCTTGGTGACCGACCTCACCGGCCCGGGCTACAGCGGCGGGGCTGGCCAATGGCTCTTCTTCGGGCACATGCCGCAAGGGGCCAGCGGCGAGTTCGCGGTCACCTCCAACGCCGGACGAGGCGTCCTAGCCGGGCGGGGTATCCTGGTGGCTGCGCCGCGGGCAGAGATGTACGTGGATGCGGCCAACGGGCCGGATGCGAACCCGGGCACGGCGACAGCGCCGTTTGCTACCATCCAGAAGGGCGTGACAGAGGCGGCTGACGGCGGCACGGTGCACCACGCGGCGGGGACGTACGCGGAGACGGTCACCGTGGACAAGGGCGTGGTCCTGCGGGGTGCGCAGGCCGATGTGCCCGTGGCCAACCGCACCGCCGGCAGCGGGACTGAGACGGTCCTACAAGGCGAGTTCAACGTCGCGGCCAGCGAAGTGACCATCAATGGCTTCACCCTGACGCGGCCGGGCGGGCAGCGAGGGGGCTTTGTGGGGGACAGCACGCCCAGCCACAGCAACATCACCTTCGCCCACAACCTGATCGTGGGTGTGGGCGGCGAATCGTACACCAAGCGTGCGTACCCGGTCTACCTCTACCGAGGGCCGGACCAGGTGACCATCAGCTACAGCCTGTCTGATGACATCAAGGCCACTGGGCAGAGCGTCAGCGCCATCTTCGTGGACGACAGCGCCAGCATTGACCCCAGCGAAGGGTTGGTGATCCAGGGCAACACCTTCACGGATGTCGTGGAGCGCACGGGCAGCTACGCCATCCTCATCAACAACGGGGCGGGCCCCGAAGACGTGGAGATCAAGGACAACGTCATCGACGGCGGGGAGGGTCAGTGGGCCCAGGCCACCGGCCTGGAGGGACCGACGCCCGATGCTGAGGTTTCTGGCAACACGATTGCGAACGTGACCGACTGCAAGTCGCCGTCCGATGCGGTAGGGGTGATGTTCGAAGACAACCCCGACGGCGATGCCGTGGCGGTGCATGAGAGCTTCTTCAGCGACATGTTCTGGGGTGTGGCCATCCACGCGCAGCACCTGGATGGCGGCGACGGCACTCGCTACCTCTACACCGTGGACGCGGCGCCGAACGGGTGGGGCGACGCCGACGGCACGGGCAGTGTCTACTACGTGCCCAACACCACGTCTACGGGGGACATCATTGACCTCATCGACGAAGCGTCCCCTGGCTCCACCATCACCTTGCAGGCGGGCGCCTACACTGGCGGCCTGACGCTGAACTCGCCGGGCATCACCGTCAAGGGCGAAGACGGCGCCCTCATCGGCCCTGGCTCGCCGGCCTTCACGGTGACGGCGGCCGACGTGACCATCGAGAACCTGGTGCTCGACGGCGTCGCGACTGACCCGGGCATCCTGGTGCAGAGCGGCGGAGACAACTTGGCGGTGAAGGACTGCGAGATCACCGCCTGGGCCGACGGCATCCTGGTGGAGGCCGGCGTGGGGTCGCTGAAGGTGGTGGGCAACTACTTCCGCCACAACGGCGATGCCGGCCTGCAGGTGGATAGCGGTGTGGCCCTGAGCGGAGTCGTCACTATCGAGGGCAACCTGTTCAAGGCGAACGTTGGCAACGGCATCCAGAACGATAGCGAGACTGCGCTCAAGGCGGAGTACAACTCTTGGGGCCACCTGGATGGGCCGACCGCCGGCGACGGCGTCGGCGGCCATGTGGACGTCGCACCGTGGACCTGCGTGGAAGCGCTCTTGGACGTCCAGCCGGACGACGGGCTGCTGGAGCGGGACGCCCAGAAGGTGCTGGGCCTGACGTTCAGGTCACCTATGATCCAGACTGCTTCACCTGGGACGACGACACCTGGTCGCCTGCTGCCTTTGACGGCAAGTGCGACGCCGTGGGGACGCCGGGGTTGGGGAGCTTTACTGCCGCTGTACGCAGAGTTGGATGCGATTGGCCAGACGGCGGCCACCTTCGGCTTCACGGCCGACGGGAGCAGCCTGACCAGCGGCGATGGGCCGTGGGAGACGCTGTTGGACGTGAGCGCCACCGGGACCACGGCAGGCGCGCTGGGTGGTGTGAAGGTCTGCGTGAACAATGCGGGCTATGGAGAGCCTAGCGCCGTCGGACGGGACATCGCCGATGCGGACGACGGGAAGGTGAACTCCCTGGGGGGTCAGTTCAGCGGCCTCCTGGATGTGCAGCGTCGCCCCAACGACAGCGGGGCGGTGCTGAGCGTCTACGACCAGGCGACGAAGGTTGGGGCCATGCTGTTGGCCCAGGGCGCTGGCTTGGCTGGCGGTCGGGTGCAAGCGTTGGGCGTGGCAGGCGGGGCGCCCCTGATGCTGAGGGAGACCTACCGGTTGTTCGTCGATCGGCCTCTCTACCTGCCGACTACGGCGGCGGCTGCGGCCGACCTCGTCCACTACAGCCTGCTGAACGAGGGCCCGGTCACCTCCCTACCCACGCTGCTGTTGCCGGGCGGCGACGCCACCGATGATGATGCCATTGACATTGCCGACGCCGGCTGCATCGACGGCCACTTCGGCCAAGCGCCGGGGATCTGTGGCGTTGATGGCACGTCGGATGTGAACGGCGACGGCCTGGTGGGCATCCTAGACCTGGTGCTCATGGGCGGCAACTATGGCCTGAGCGCCTCGCTCTGGACATTCGGGGACTGATGCGATAGAGTGTGGATTCCGGACCCCTCAAGGGTCCGGAATCCACACACGTTTGAAAGGACGGGAGGCCGGCAGCCGCGCAGGCCTCGACCGCCCGCAAACAGAGAGGAAAGGTATGCGCACAACCTGGACCCGGTGGGGAAGGCCCCCCCGCTTGCTGTGTGTAGCGTTGATGCTCTGCGCGCTGGCGTCGCCAACGGCGATGGCCCAGACGCAGACCACTGTGCGGCCCATAGACAACACCATTGAGGTGGGTGTGGGCCAGACCGCCGCCATCAACTTCTTGGTGGAGAACGTTGAGGGCCTGTACGGTTTCGAGATGCACCTGCGCTTCGACCCGGCCTTCATCGAGGTGGTGGATTCGTACCCCGACCAGCCGGGGGTGCAGGTGCGCCCGGGCAACTTCCTGAGCGTCGACCTGGTGGTGCAGAACACCGTAGACAACGAGTTCGGGCTGGTAGACTACGCCATGACGCAGCTGAACCCGACCGAAGCCAAGACAGGCACCGGGTTCATCCTCTCGCTCATCGTCAGGGGCAAGGCGGCCACCGAGGCCACGGTGATGGAGATGGTGGAAGTGAAGCTGGCCACGAGAGACGCGGCGCTGATCCCTCACCAGACCCAAGACACCGCCGTCGCCGTGGGGCAGGAGGGCCAGGCGCCGCCTACGCCGACGCCGGCGCAGCCCACGCTGGTGCTGCCTACCGCCACCTGGACGGGCGTATGGACAGCGACGCCGGCGCCGCCTACCGACACGCCAGCGCCCCCCACAGCCACGTGGACACTGCCGGCGGCTGCGGCTACGGCCACCCGCACGGCTACCCGGGCACCGAGCTCTGCCGCCACCGAGGTCGCCACGGCCACCCCGAGCCCTACGGCAACCCTGGCCGCGAGCCCCACGGCGGCCCAGGCCACGGCTGAGACGGCGACCCCAGCGACCGTGGGGGACCAGACCCCTGTCACTCCTGAGCCCACGGCCGAACCGGACGC
>JAAYZY010000081.1 GCA_012514615.1 Chloroflexota bacterium
AGTGACCTCTTCGGTCGACGCCGCGCCGTCGTTCAGGCTGTAGTAGTCTGCGGCTGCCTCGACGAAGTCAGGCTCACCCTCCAAGGCAGGCTCGCCTTCTTCATCCTCATACTCGTCTTCGTACCCTTCGTCAACTTCTTCGTCATCGGCCTCGTCCAGCTCGTCGACGAACTCCTCGCCGGCCAGGGGCTCCTCCCCTTCATCCTCAGCCGCTTCCTCCGCCTCCGGCTCGAGTTCCACCTCGATTTCGATCTCGGCCCACTCGCCAGCGCCTTCCTCAGCCGTTTCAGGTTCCGCCTCAGCTTCCGCCTCGGGTTCCGCAGCCGGCTCTGCAGCCAACTGCATCGCCGCCAGCTCCTCGGCAGCCATGGCCACCTGTGTCGCCAAAGCCGCCTGCTCGAAGGCATCGGCCTGAGCGGCCCGCTCCAACTCGGCCGCCTTGGAGCGGCTCTTCTGCAGCAGCAGCTCCTCGGCCAGCGAGAGGAGGTCCCGGGGCCGCTCGCCATCCGAGACCCGGCTGGGCCGGTTGAGCATATCCTTGGCCACCTCGGCAGCGCTCTTGATGTCGATGCGCCAGCCGGTCAGGCGGGCGCCGAGGCGGGCGTTCTGCCCCTCCCGGCCGATGGCCAGGGAGAGCTGATCCTCAGGCACGATGACGGTGGCCGTGCGGGTGTCGCCATCCTCATCCAGCAGGACGTTGAGCACCTTGGCTGGGCTGAGGGCATTGGCGATGAACGTGGCCGGGTCGGGGTTCCACTCTACCACGTCGATCTTCTCCCCATTGAGCTCATTGACAATGTTCTGGATGCGTACCCCGCGCATCCCCACGCACGACCCCACCGGGTCCACCCCGACTTGGGTGGAATAGACGCCCACCTTGGAGCGCGCCCCGGGCTCTCGGGCAATGGCCCGCACCTCCACGGTGCCGTTGAAGATCTCCGGCACTTCCAGCTCCAGCAGCCGTTTGAGCATGTTGCGATGGGTGCGGGAGATGGCAATGCGCACCCCCTTGGTGCCCTTCTCCACCGCGCTCACGTAGGCCTTGACCCGATCCCCCTGTCGGTAGCGTTCACCGGGGATCTGGTCGTTTCGGGCCATGTGGGCTTCCGTCTTGCCCAGGCTCAGCACCACACCATAGTCCCCCACGCTGCGCACGGTTCCGATGACGATCTCGCCTTCCTTCTCGGCGTATTCGGCGTAGACCCGCTCGCGCTCCGCCTCTCGGATGCGCTGCATGATCACCTGCTTGGCAGTCTGCGCGGCGATACGCCCGAAGTTCTTGGGTGTCGTCTCCACCAAGACCACATCGCCCTCTTGGGCATTGGGCACTATGGCCTGAGCCTCGGCCACCGAAAGCTCTGCCTCCGGGTCGCTGACCTCAGTCGCCACCGTGCGGTGGGTGAACACGCTCACCTGCCCCGATTCGGGGTCGATCTTGGCCGTGACTTCCTGGTTGGTGCCAGAGTCTTTCTTATAGGCCGAGACCAGGGCCGCTTCCACCGCCTCCAGGATCACCTGCACCGGCAACTCGCGCTCGGTGCTCAGCTGGTTGATCGCCATCAGGAATTCGCTCTTCATGCCTACCTCAGTCTCCTCAATGCCAGAGAGTCAGGGCCCCTCTCCACCGATAGCCCCCCTGCACACAATCGTTGACAACAAAAAAGTGGGGGCTCCCCACTTTGACGACGTGCTGCTCTCCTCCGACGCCTCTACATTATAGCACAGCTTGTCAAATCCGGCAAGCCCTTGGCCCCGTACGCGCGGCCGCTCCCCACCTCACCACCGCCGCAGGTGGTCTCCGCGCACCAAACGGTACAGGTCCTCCAAGCTGCCTTGGCCGTCCGCCGGCCCAGCGGCCGGCAGGGGCGAAACCGTCAGCGAGTCAGTGACCCAGAAGGTGCGCATCCCCACCTCCCGCGCCGGCAGGTCCATGGCCACGCTGTCGCCGGCCATCAGGCAGCGCTGTGGGGGCGTCCCCAAACGCTCGGCCACTTCCAGGAAGAAGGCCGGGCGGGGCTTGCAGGCGTGCATGGTCTCGTAGCAGCACACCCAGTCAAACGGGAGGCCGTCCAGGCCGGCCCACGCCAGGCGCTTGCGCACCGCCACCAGAGGGAAGATCGGCTGCGTGGCCACGGCCACGCGGTAGCCGCGCCGCAGCGCTTCCTCCACCAGCGGGCGCGCCGCGGGCTTGGGCACAGTGTGGGCCTGCAGTTCGTCGAACTGCTCTTCGTAGAAGCGCAGGAACCGCCCCTCCACCTGCCCCGGCGAGACGTCCAACCCGGCAAAGAACCCCTCCCTGAACGCCTCTTGGTTGGTCTGCTCCCCCCCATCGTTGTTCTGCATCCGCTGCACCCCCTGGTCCATGTGGGCCAGCATCACCCTGGGCGGGATGCAGTCGGCCAGCGCCTGGGTGAGCAGGCCGAAGTATGGAGGGATGAACGTCTGCATGTCGTTGGTCAGCAGGGTATCGTCCAGATCCAGCAGCAGCGCCTCGATCATGCCACCTCTCCATCAAGCGTGATCTTCGTATCCATTATAGCGGCATCAGCCCTCAGGGGGAAACCCGGCCCTGGGGGGCGGATCGTTCCGCCTCTGTGGGAAGAAAGTACTACCCCGTGGGAAGCAGTCGGGACGATAGTACCATTGAAGAACGTCTCGAACCTCCATAAAATGGAGACACGATGCGTATCATTGACCAATGATACAGCAAAGTCGAGGGGGAGACGACCATGGCCAGACTCCGATGGCGGTTTTGGGGCAAAGCGGTGTTGGTGCTGAGTCTTGTGGCGGCGTTGAGCCTGGAGGCCGTGCCCGCCCTGGCCCAGCCTCTGCCGCCGGCAGTGCTTAGCTATCAGGATACCCAGGGAAAGAGTGGCAGCAAGACGCTGCCGGTCCCCCTGTTCATCGGTGAGGGGGTTGCCGAGAGCAACCCAGCATCGTTCGCACAGCGAGTGGTGGAGCTGACCAACGAGGCCCGAGTGGCTGCAGGCCTGGCTCCCCTGAAGGTAGAGGTCTCGCTGCAGGCTGCGGCCCAGGGCCATGCGCAAGACATGGCCGACCAAGATTTCGTCAGCCACGTGGGGTCCAACGGCTCCTCCCTGAGTCAGCGGCTGCGCAACGCCGGCTTCACCGGGTGGCTCATCGCCTCTGAGAACGTGGCGGCTGGCTTCTCTTCCCCCGAAGCTGTGGTGCAGGCCTGGCTCAGCAGCCCGGGCCACCGCAACAACCTGCTACACCCCTCGCTGCGGGAGATCGGGGTGGCCTACGTCCACGACCCCGCTGACGCCTACGGCCCCTTCAACCACTACTGGGTGCAGGTCTTCGCCTGCCGCCGCAAGGTCTATCCGGTCATCATCAACAACGAGCAGGCCAGCACCAGCCAGCCGGAGGTGCAGCTCTACCTCCATGGCAACGGTTGGGCAAGCGAGATGATGGTCTCCAACTGGGCCGACTTCCACGACGCCGCCTGGCAGCCGCACCAGACAACGCTGGCCTGGAGCCTGGAGGCCGGGGGCGGTGAGCGGGCGGTCTACCTGCGGTTGCGCGACAAGACCGGGGCCACCGTTGAGGCGACGGACGCCATCTTCCTGGAGGGCGACATCAGCTCCTGGTCTTCGGACACGCCCACGGCCACGCCGCAGCCCAGCCGCAAGCCTACGCCTACCCCGCCGCCTTTCCGCTTCCCTTCGCCCAGTGTGACCATCAACGGCGGCGCCTCTTCCACCGATAGCCCGGAGGTGACCTTGCAGCTGCGCGCCCTGCCCAACACCGCCTGGGTGGCCGTCAGTGACAGCACCGACTTCACCGCAGCCACCTGGGTCCCCTTCGCCCCCACCCTCCCCTGGACGCTGGAGGAACCAGGGCAGACCACCCTGTACGTGCAGTTCCGCACTGAGGCGGACCAGGTGTGGGGGCCCGTCAGCGCTAGCATCGAGTACCTGCCCTAAAGCGCAGAGCGCCAAGGCCAACTACTGAAGAAGCCTGGCCCCTTGGGGGGTCAGGCTTCTTGCCTGCCGTCGGCCAGCGACCGCGGCCAGGCTCACCCGCCGCGAGCTTGCTGCAGCCGGCCTGCCGCCGGAGCATCGTCTCGGCCCATCTCCGCCTCCCGGGTGATCTGCACCCGGCGGACCATGCCCTGCAGCCTCGCCGCCAACTCGCGGCTATCGAACGGCACGTTCATGTAGCCATCAGCACCCATCTGGTAGCCCAGCACAGCATCCAGCTTAGCCGATGGCTGCAGAAGCAGCATGATCCCCACGTCCCAGCTCCGCCTCACCACCCGGCAGACGGCCAACTCCTCAGGACCTCGGCCCTGAACGCTGAGCAAGACCACGTCGCACGACTCTCGGTCTAGAAAGAGAATGGCTTCCAACTGGTCTTGGGCAGAGTACACGGTGATGCCAGTCCCTTCGGTGGCCTTCTCCACGTCGCCGGTCAGTTCGGGGCTTGCGGCAACCAGCAGTACTCGTCCTGCCAAGCCAATGCCTCCTCATCTACGCGCACTGCTGACGCCGGGAGAACCTCCTTCGACGACGGCCCGACCTGCAGTGATCGGTTGGCTCGTCACGTCAACGCCAGCAGTCTGCATCCTGGGGTGGTTGGCGGGGGGCTGCCCACCAACCACCCTCCATCGCTCGTCAGTTGCTCACCAGGCCGCCAGACGGCTCCAGTCTTCCTCCGGGCGGCACCAGGTCGGGGCCACGTCATCGGCCGGCTCAAAGGTCAGTCGCGTCTCCACAGGCGCATCCCAGGGGCCAGGTTGGTCCAAGAACGGCAGGTCCATGATGTAGAGCTCCCAGTTGCCGTCTCTGTTGCTCTGGAACATCAGCTTGTCGGCTTCGCAGTTCCAGGCCGGTTGGGCGTCATCAGCCAAGTCGGTGGTCAAGCGGGTCTCGCCGCTGCCGTTGGGCCGCACCACGTACAGGTCCCACTGGCCGTCACGGTTGGACTGGAAGGCGATCCAGTTGGCCGCCTCGGTGCGCCAGTTGGGCAGGATGTCGTCGCCCAGGCTGTCGGTCAGCCGCACGGTGGCGTAGCTATCCAGGTCCACCAGGTACAGGTCCCAGTTGCCGTTGTGGTTGCTGCGGTAGACGATCTGATTGCTGTTGGGCGACCAGACCGGATCCATCTCGTCGGCCCCATCGAAGGTGACCTGGGTCTCTTCGTCCGTATCCAGGTTGAGCACCCAGATGTTCCAGTTGCCGTTGCGGTTGCTCTGGTAAGCGATGCGGCTGGCATCTGGCGACCACGACGGGTTCTCATCGTCGGCCTCGTGGAACGTGATCTGGCGATGGAAACTGCCGTAGATGTCGGTGACGAACAGGTCCCAGTTGCCGTTGATGTTGCTCTGGTAGGCGATCACATCCTGACCGCACACATCCGGGAAGGTCGGGTCGAGATCGTCCACCCCTTCGTTGACTGTCACTTGATGCAGGATGGTGCCGGTGGGATCGGTGACGTAGATCTCCCAATCGCCGTCCCGATCCGACTGGAACGCTACCCAGGCGGCGCTGGGCGAGCGGCTCTGCGCGTTGTCGGTGCCCTCCATCTCGGTGATGCGGAAGATGTCGCTGCCGTCACCGAAGAGCCCGTAGACCTCCCAGTTGCCATCCCTGAAGGAGTTGAACAACCCCCACTCTGGGCAGGCGCAGCCAGGCAGCACCGGGTAGGCCAGAACCCGCAGGTTGTAGCTGTTGTTGCACAGCACCGGGTGGATCCCTGGCGGCGTCTGCGGCAGAGCCCGCACGTAGTAGGTGCCGTTGGCTGGCGCCGTCCACTCGATCTGCGACGCCGGCGAGCCGCTGAAGTCGTCGTTGCTGGCCAGCAGCGTCATGCCGTCGGGTCCGTAGAGCTCCAGGCGGGTATCCACCAAGAACAGCCCAAAGGTGGTGATGCGGTAGGTCACGCCCGCCTCAGCCTCGAACCGTGCCCAGTCCTGGTCCGTATCGCTGTGGAAGGAGCGCCCGCGCTGGGCCATGCCGTTGGTCTGGATCGGCGAGGCCTGGGCCGGCACGTCGTCCGGCTCCCACGCGTCAGGCGGCACGATGCAAGCGAAGCCGATGTTGAAGCCCGTCTCTTCGCAGTCTCCCACCGTCAAGCTCACCGGCGGGCGCGGCCCAGACGTCTGGCGGTACCCAGCGGGGATCGTCAGCTCGTCGACCTCAAGTCGGTATGTGCCAGGCCCCAGCCCGCCGACCGTGAAGATGCCATTGCCGTTGGTCACCCCGCTCCACACCAGGGCGTCCCCACGGAACACCTTCGCCGCCACGTTTCTCAGGCCAGGCTCGCCAGCTTGGCGGATGCCATCGCCGTTCACGTCATGCCAAATGCGAGCGCGGATCCAGCTGGTGCAGATCGTGGGTGTGGCCGTGCTAGTAGG